>JANXUN010000590.1 GCA_025356185.1 Gemmatimonadaceae bacterium | reverse complement strand
ACCGTCTTCGACTAACGCAATCGCCTTCGCAATTGCTCCCTCCACGCCTAACAGCGCCGGATAGGTACTCTTTCGCAAATCCAGATCGCGTCCCGCCGTTTTGCCGAGTTGATCGGTGGTCGCGGTGACGTCGAGCACGTCGTCGGCGATTTGAAATGCCAGTCCGATGGCAGCGCCGTAGCGCGCGAGCGCGATCCGCTGGGGGTCCGTCGCTCGTGCCGCTCGCGCGCCAAGCGTCACCGCCGCTGTGATGAGCGCGCCGGTTTTGAGTCGATGCACCCGTTCCAGCGAGTCGACGGTGAACGAAGCGCCTTCGGCTTCGAGATCGAGCAGCTGTCCTCCGATCATCCCGCCGCCGCCCGACGCTTGCATCAGTTCGCGCACGATATCGCCCGCTTCATGATCTGACAGCCCCAGCGCGCACGCTGCATGCCAGGCACTCCGTGCAGCAAGCGGCACCATGGCTAACCCCGCAGCCGTCGCAACCGGCACACCATACACCCGATGTACCGTCGGACGCCCACGTCGGACATCGTCGTCGTCCATGCACGGAAGATCGTCGTGCACCAACGAGTACGCGTGCACGACTTCGATGGACGCCGCCAGGTCGCGCACATCCGCCACGCCGCCGCACGCGCGATAGGCTTCGCACAAAAGGATCGCGCGCAGCCGCTTGCCTTCTCCAAGCAGCGAATACCGAATCGCTTCGGCAGTGAGGGGCGCCATGTCGTCGAGCCAGCGCGCACAGAAAACGTCGAGTGCGTGCTGCACGGCAACGCGATCGGCCGCAAAGTTCGCAGCGGGAGTGTCCACGCCCGTTGATGACATCTGCGTGATCAGACCGACAGCTCGGTCACGGAGAACGACCCGTCGGCCGCTTCGACCAATTGCTGGACGCGCGCGTCCACAACGGTCAGCGCCGTGCTCGCTGCGCGAAGATGCCCGATACCTTCCTCGAAAAACAACAACGCCTTGTCGAGATCAAGATCATTGCGCTCGAGCTCGCGCACGATCTCTTCAAGTCGATGCAAGGTCTGCTCGAAAGTCACGACTGCTCCGGAAGAAGGAACGCAGACAGTTCCGCGGGAAGTGCGCGCGAGCGACCCGCCTCAGCACTCACGATGCCATCGCGCATCCAGAGGTCAAACACCGCGCCCGCCGAAAATTGCCCGATCTCGCTCAAGGTAGCTCCCTCAGGCGTTCGCGCTACCGCGTAGCCTCGTCCAAGGGTCGCGAGTGGTGAGAGCGCGTGCAATCGGCCTGCGATCGCGTCAATTCGACCGCGCCGCCGTTCGACAACTTTTTCGGCCACCAACGACAGTCGCTTTCGCACCTGTGCCAACGCGGCCACTGCGCGGTCTTCACGCCGCATGGCGGCCGCAGCAAGTCGCTTGCTCAGCGATTCCACGCGCGCCACGACCTCTTTTCTCGACGGTACTGACAATTCGGCGGCGGCTGATGGCGTTGCGGCGCGCAGATCCGCAACCAGATCACAGATGGATACGTCGACTTCGTGGCCCACCGCTGAAACGGTTGGGATGGAACATGCGGCAAGTGCGCGCGCCACGCGCTCGTCGTTGAACGCCCACAAGTCCTCGCGCGATCCACCGCCGCGACCAATGATGAGCAAATCTGCGTCCGCCCAACGGCTGACTTTTTCGATGGCGGCGACGAGCGATTCCGGCGCGCCTTCGCCCTGTACCTTCGCGCCGACGACGACAAGTTCAACGTCGGCGCTCCGACTGCGTGCGACTGAAATGATGTCGTGCAGCGCGGCGCCATCAAGGCTGGTGATCACCGCGATGCGCCGCGGAAACGATGGCAACGCACGTTTGCGTGTGGGATCGAGCAAGCCATCGCGTTCCAATCGTGCACGCGTTTGTTCGAAGGCTTTGCGCCAGAGTCCGTCGCCTTCCGCCTCAATCGCTTTCACCGAGAACTGCAGGTCGCCGCGCACCGGCCATACGGTCATCTGTCCAAGCGCAAGCACTTGCATGCCGTCTTCAGGCGTCGCCGGGATGCGTCGTTGCTGCGCACTCCACACCACGCATTTCACTTGCGCGTCGGCGTCGCGCAGCGCGAAGTACCAGTGCCCGTTGCGATGCGCTTTGAAGTCGCTGATTTCACCGCGCACCCAGAGCGGTGGAAACGCGCCTTCGATCAAGTCTTTTGCCGCCGACGTCAACATGTGCACCGCGATCGCGTTCTCGGGCGCGCTGCCCGGAACTCCAGCGTCGGACGCAGCTGGCGGACCATACGCATTCGTTCGGCGCGACATCACGCTCAGCGCGTCGAGATACCCGATGCCTGGCGTGCCGCGCGCACTGTATTGCGCAACAACATCGCGATGGTCATCGGACCAACGCCGCCAGGAACGGGTGTGATTTTTGACGCAACATGCACGGCGCTGTCAAAGTGCACATCGCCAACCAGCCGAGTGCCCTTCGCTCGCGTCGCATCGGGCACGTGATTCATTCCGACGTCGATCACCACGGCGCCCGCTTTGATCATGTCGCCAGTGATCATGTTCGCGCGACCCGCAGCAACTATAAGAATGTCCGCGCGCCGCGTGTGGGCTCCGAGATCGCGCGAACGACTGTGGCACACGGTTACCGTCGCATCGCCGCCTGCGCGAGCCTGCACGAGCAACGCCGCCATCGGCTTGCCGACGATGTTGCTGCGTCCGACAATGACAGCATCTGCGCCGCGCGTCTCAACACCGCTGCGCGTAAGCAGCTCAATGACGCCGGCCGGCGTGCACGACACAAACCCGTCCGTATGGCCGATCAGCAACTTGCCGACATTCACCGGATGAAATCCGTCGACATCTTTTTCCGGAACGATGTGCCGAATGATCGTGTCAGGATCGATGTGCTTGGGTAGCGGCATCTGCACGAGGATGCCATGCACCGTTGGATCCGCATTCAGTCGCGATAGCACCCGCAGCAATTCTTCTTGCGTAATGCCCGCGGGATAACGCAGCGTCGATCCCGCCATCCCTGCTGCGACCGATGCTTTCTCTTTCGCCCCGACGTACGTCGCGCTCGCGCCATCGTCGCCGACAAGCACCACCGTTAACCCCGGAACCACACCGCGTGCCGTAAGGGTCGCCACGTCGTGCGCAACTTCGTCGCGAATCGATGCCGCGATCGCTTTGCCGTCGATCAACTCAGCGGGCAAAATCCACCGCCCGGCTTTCGCGAATGACGACCACCTTAATCTGACCAGGATACTGCAACTCGGATTCGATGCGTCGCGCGATTTCTTCGGACAGCGCCGTCATGCGCGCATCGTCGACCTGTTCGGGCGTAACCACGACACGCACTTCCCGGCCCGCCTGAATCGCGAACACGCGTTCGACACCACGATAGCTGGCGGCAATACGCTCAAGACCCTCAAGCCGCTTCACATACGTTTCGAACGCTTCACGGCGAGCGCCGGGGCGCGATCCAGAAATCGAATCTCCAGCCTGCACCAGCACCGACACCTCACTTTCGTGCGGCACGTCGTCGTGGTGTGCCGCAATGCAATTCACCACGAGCGGATTTTCTCCGTACTTGGTCGCCACCTCCACACCCAACTGCACGTGCGTGCCTTCGTGTTCGTGCGTCAGCACCTTGCCGACGTCATGCAGCAACGCGCCACGCTTGGCGAGCGCGACATCCAGACCAAGTTCCGCCGCCATCATTCCGGCAAGCCACGCGACTTCTTTTGAATGCGACAGAATGTTTTGACCGTAGCTGGTACGCCACCGCATACGGCCTATCAGTTTGATCAACTCGGGGTGCAAACCCGCAACGCCGACTTCGTATGCGGCCTGCTCACCCGTTTCGATGATCGTGGCTTCCACTTCTTTGCGCGCTTTGGCGACGACTTCTTCGATGCGCCCTGGATGAATTCGTCCGTCACTGACGAGCTTTTCAAGCGCGAGGCGCGCAGTCTCCCTGCGCACGGGATCGAAGCACGAGACCACCACGGTATCGGGCGTGTCATCAATAATGACATCGACACCAGTGGCCAGTTCGAAGGCACGGATGTTCCGACCTTCCCGTCCGATAATGCGTCCCTTCATTTCGTCGTTAGGCAGCGACACAGCCGACACCGTCGTTTCGGCCGTAGTCTCCGCGGCGACGCGTTGTACGGCGAGCGCGACGATCTTCTTCGCCTCCCGTTCGGCGTTGCGACGCGACGACTCGCGGATCTCGCGGAGGCGATTGCCGGCGTCGGCCATCGCGGCATCTTCCATGCGTCGAATCAGTTCGGCCTTCGCTTGTTCCGCGCTTAGGCCGGCGACCTGTTCAAGTCGACGACGCTCCTCATCAACAAGACGCTCGATTTCCTTTTCGCGATCGGCAATGCGCGATTCGCGCTTTCCCACGTCGCCCGATCGCGTCTTCAGCTCGACTTCGCGACCCTCGAGTGAATCGCGCGCCCGATCCAGCTGGCCTTCGCGATCAGAAACGCGCTTTTCATCGCGTTCCACATCTCCGCGACGATCACGAAGCTCGCGCTCAAGCCCCTCGCGCAGCTTGAGTATTTCTTCTTTTCCAGAGACGATCGCACTTTTTCGTGCAGTCTCTGCTTCGCGTTGCGCTTCATCAAGAATGCGCGTCGCCGTTTCTGACGCCGTCGCTTTTGCGCGACGCTGCTCGTTGAGTTCCGCGTTCCGGCCACCACGTTTTCCGACCACAAACGTGACAACAGACGCGATCACTCCCAAGGCGGCAGCAAGCGCCGCGAGGGGAAAATCTCCCATGAGATATATGCTCCACCGCGGCGGAGCGCGGATTCAGTCGTGTCCGTCGCATCACTGGGCGTACCGGCTTCGCCCGCGCCCGCTCCACAGGGTCGCAATCACGTATCCGGCGCTCGATGCGCCATGCAACGGGAACGTACGGATCGCGTTGCAGGATAGCAACCTACGGGGTGGGGACCGGGCCGACGGCGGACCTGAAAATCCCAGTTACGAGCAACCACAGCAACTGCTGGGTTTTGGGTTCTGGGTTGGAGTCTTGGGTTATCAACAGTTGATGACCCAGAACTCAAACTGATGACCGAAGACCTAGCAGTTGCTTGAAACTGATTTTGCTGGCCGGCGAACGTAAAGAAGAGCTCGTCGCTGACTCGCCCGTCTCTCGTGCTACCCCGCCGCCTCGTCTCCGCGCTTCGCCGGCGGCAGCAACGGCCGAATTTCCGATGCCAGCTGCCTGATGTCGGTCGCCATCGAATCCGCCGCCGCACGCTCTTTGAACAGTTCATCCGTGATCTGCAGCGCCGCGAGAATTGCCGCCTTGTGGGTCTCTACCGTTGCGCCGCTGGTCATAATCGCGCGGATGGTCTTGTCGACGTGCTCGGCCACCGCTTCGGTGTGCGAGGCCGACGCCTCCGTGCGGAGCGTGTACTCCTCGCCAACAATTTTGACCCGGACGACCGTCTTGCTGTCCATCATCGGTCGGCGCTCTGCGTGAGTTGCTGACGCAAGAATCGCACGCGTTCCGCCAACTGCGCCGTGCGTTCGCGGGCGTCGACGAGCCGAGCACGGAGTCGCGCATTCTCTGACGCGATGTCGCCGAAGGACAGTCCAGCGAGATCGCCTGCGGCGGGCGCATCGGACCTAGCACCATTCGCCGCGGCGGTTTGCTCGAGCTCCGATAACGCGGCACGCGCGAGCTTGGCCGCGGCAGTGGCTTCACGCGCCGCCGCGAGAGCGTGCTCACGGGACTCACTTGCTGCAGAAAGCTCGCTACGCGTTTCCGCGAGCACCGACTGCACCGCTTCCAATTGGGATTCGAGCTCGCGCGAGCGCACCTCCGACGACATCGCGCGACGCCGATAGCCCGAGAGTTGGTCGGTGAGTTTTCGAACGAGCGTATCGAGCTCGCGGAAGGCAGCGACTTCAGGACGCACGTGGACGGATCCCTAGTTCCTTGTCGAGGACATCCAGCAGCTTCGAACGCCGGCCTTCGATCTCTTTGTCTCGAAGCGTGCGCTCAGGATGACGGAAAGTGAGTCGCCACGCCAGACTCCGCGAGCCCTCGGCAACACCCGAGCCGCGGAATTCGTCAAAGAGCACGACGCGTTCGAGAAGATCTCCGCCACCAGCACGCAGGCAGTCTTCGATACTGGCCGCCGTAGTGCCGTCGGGCACGATTAGCGCGAGGTCGAATTCAGCTGCGGGCGTCACCGGCAGTGCACGAACGCGAATGCCTGCAGACGGCGACGTTTCGCGCTGAGCGTCGCCGCCGTGCGCATGCGCGCCAACTGGTGCGACATCGAGAGAGGAGATGACGCCAAGAGTGATTTCTACGCCGAACGCATCCGAGGCCCACACTGGACGATCGAGCGTGACACGCTCAACAGCCCCGATGACACGACCCGTGTGATCGCGGATCGACCACACGACATCGTTCTCACCCGCGTCAAACGTGAACGTTGCGCTTGGGAACGCCTCATGCACCATCTGCTCAGCAAGCGCACGCGCATCCCAGACGTCGTACGCCGGTGGCTGTGGCTCGGTAAAGTGCGGGGGACGACGCAGTCCCATGACCAGCGCGGCCGCACGCACTTCCTCGCGCGGCAAACGTGAGTTGGACGCGACAAAGGCGTTACCGATTTCGAACAGACGAATGTCGCCCTGCATCCGCGACAAATTGTATTCTGCGCGTCGCGCAAGTGAATCGAGTAACGACGCCCGTAAATACGGTTCGTCGTCCGCAAGCGGATTGCGCACGCGGGGCGTGTGCGCATCACCGTGCGACGTGAACGGCATAGGTCGCGTTTCGGCAAGTCCTGCGGCGACCAACGCGCCGCGAACGCGCCGCCCTGCGAGATGCAGGGGATGGTCGGGCGTATTGCCTGGACGAAACGCGCGAAGCTCGTCGGGCAGTGCATCAAACCCCATAAGTCGCGCAACTTCTTCGATGAGATCGACCTCAAGCAACAGATCGTGACGCCACGACGGCGCATCTACCTGTAACTGATCACCAGACTGCGTGACGGCGCAGCCAATCGACTCGAGTCGCTTGACGATCTCCGCAGGTGCGACGATCGCGCCAAGCAACAGGGCAACGCGCGATACGCGCACGACGATTGGTGCGCGCGTCGGGCTCGCGAATTCACCGATGTGCAACAGATCGCCGACCACGCCGCCGGCGATCTGCGCGATGAGCGCGGCGCCCACCTCGGCAATCAATTCCAGTGCTCCGCTGTCGACGCCGCGCTCAAATCGATAGCTGGCATCGGTCACCAGTCCGACCTGTTTCCGCACGCGACGCACGAATCGCGGTTCAAACAGCGCGACTTCAAGCAGCACGTCGGTGGTTGCATCAGAGACTTGGGAATTCTGTCCACCCATCGCGCCGGCAAGTGCGACGGGCTTGCGCGCATCGCAAATCACCGTGGTGCCAGTCGACACAGCACGCGCGACGCCATCAAGCGTGACGATTGACTCGCCATCGTGCGTTGGACGCACAACAATCGTGTGGCCTTCAAGCTTATCGAGATCAAACGCGTGTACGGGTTGGCCGAATGCCTGCAGCACGTAGTTCGTCGCGTCGACCACGTTGTTAATGCTGCGCTGACCGATGCTCTCCAAGCGTTTGACGAGCCATGCGGGACTTGGTGCCACTGAGACGCCACGGATTGCGATGGCGACGTACGACGGACAACTCTGTGCGTCGTCGACGCGCACGCTGATCCCACCGTGCGACGCCGTCTGCGCATGTCGCACACGATGCGACGCAGTCGCAGTCGCCGCAATATCATCAGCTGGCAAAACGCGACACGGCACGCCAGTGACTGCCGCGACTTCGCGCGCGACACCGCGATGTGACAAGAGATCTGGACGATTGGGCAATACATCCAAATCGAGGCGCG
>JANXUN010000149.1 GCA_025356185.1 Gemmatimonadaceae bacterium | reverse complement strand
GTCGCCTTTGCCGCGCAGCGCGCTCCAAAAAGTGCGGAAGTCGCTGCGCGCCGAAATTTTTTCGGCGGTGCTCCAGCCAGCCGCCCGAAACGCACTGTCGATTTGCGCGTCGCTGCCGACGAAGATCGCATTCAGGAAGTCGCTTGGCGGTCCGTTCACGCGCACCGCTGTCCGGCGAGGCAGTTGCGCCAGCAGTGTATCAAATCGCTGTGCCGTGACGTCGTCGACGAGCGCCGCCAGCTCGGCCCCGTTGCCTGGACTCTCCGCAGCCGTGACCGGTGCGAGTGCGCGGATCACCAGATCGGTACCCGGCGCAAACCGAATATCTCGATGCCGAGCCTGCTGCTCACCGCGGAAAGCGGCCATCATCATTATCGCCGGGATCGGCTCGACCATACCCAATGCGGCAAGCGCCCACGTCGAGGCCGATTTGGACATGCTTTGCAACGGTGGGCCGATCACGCGGCCAGCAGTGTCGACGTACTCGCGCGCATTGATCACGTCAACGATGCGCGCCGGAAAGGGTATCGTGGTGCCATCGCGTGTCGTGAGCGTTGAGAACGTGACGGTCACGAAGTACTGCCGGCCTTTTTCGCGCAACGTGCCTGCGGCGGTGGTGACTCCAGTAATCGTGCTACCGGCGTCGACGACGGTCCGTCCGTCAAGCACGAGGGGACGCATCACGACCGCGCGCAACGTATGCCCGACTGACGATTCCACGCTCGTGAGCGAGTCGAGCATTCGCACGCGCAGCGTCGTCGTCGCCGGTACGAGTTGCGTGCACACCGCGATCACGCATGCGAAAATCACGGGGTGCTATCCGGTCGCGTTCGCACGAGACTGTGCGCATCGCCCCGTGCTGCCGTGGCAGCTGACAACACACGCAGTGCATCCGACCATTCGCGATCGTCAATAATAAAGTCGATGGCGCCTGTAGACGTTTGCAACGTCAGTGCGCGCAGACGTCCGCCCAACAGCGTTCGTGGCGCAAGGGTGAAATCATCGGCGTACGAGAAGCTCTCGACCGTCAACTCGTCGGGGCCGTCTTCGAGTGGTCGCAGCAGCGGCGTGGGCGGCATACTGACATGCAGCACACGCGTGGTGGTTGCCACCACGACGCCGAACGACTCCCGATACATGTCGGTCCACCGACGCTGCGACGCGAGCGTCGACGCGAACACGTGCTCGCCGACTGCGAGATGCGCGCGCAGCTCACGCTCGGCCGATGCGCGCGCGATGCGACGCGCGCCAATCGGCGGCACGATCGCCGCTGCGCCCACGACCACCGCTACCCCCACGAGCGCTGAACTTGACGTGAGTGCCACAAGTATGCGTGTCACCAGCGATTTTCGCGCCCGAGCGTCTGGCGGAGAGCCCATCGAATCGGCCATGCATGTAACTTAGGGGATCGCTCGTGCGGTGCGAACTCTCTTCCCGACGGATTGATGATGAACGCGACACAGGCGAAGGCGGCCGATCCGTTTAGCCGCTTCGCGGTAGGACAACATGCGACATCGCAGCGCACCGTCACGTCGCACGACGTGGTGTTGTTTGCGGCAGTGACGGGCGACCTGAATCCGGTGCACGTGGACGAGGGCTACGCCGTGCAGTCGCAGTTTGGAGCACGTATTGCGCACGGCATGCTGACCGCGGGCTTCATTTCGGCGACGATGGCGATGCAACTCCCTGGGCCGGGCGCAGTATATCTGTCGCAAACGCTGCGGTTTTTGCGACCGGTGCGCATGAACGACGAAGTCACCACTCGCGTGGAGATCAGCGGCGTGGACAGCGCGGCGCGCCGGCTGACGTTAGCGACGACGGTACGCAATCATGCTGGAAAACTGGTCGTCGAGGGCGAGGCGGCCGTGCTCATTCCTGCGGCACGACAGGGATAACGCGGTGCGCGCGAATTCCAAAGACACGTCCTTTGGCGAACCGTCGCAGATGGACCTATTTCCCATGGTGCCCGTCGTCGACGTGCTCGATCCGCACACCATTGTCGGCGCAAAAACTGCGGTAGAACATGTGGTACGCGTTCGCGCGCGCGCGAATGACGTCGCGCATTTGGTATTTCACGATCGACACGGCTGGTACTGCGAAACACATGGACCTACCTGCGCCGCGGTTGCGTTGGCGCGGTCGGCGGTGAGCGCATGAACCGCAAACACTCGCCGCTCTGGACGCCCTCCGCACAGCAGATAGCAAGCGCGCGCATCACACGTTTTCGTGAATCGTTGATTGCAGGCGGCATCGTACCGCCTACCGTGTCCGACGCGCACGCATTGCACGCATGGTCGGTGCGTGAACCAGAATCGTTCTGGCGAGAGATTTGGCGTGCTGCTGCGATCATGGCCGACGGGCCCGGCTCCGTTGATGCACCATGGTCGGAAGTGCTTCATGGCGGCGCGCGCATGGCCCCGCCAGATGTTGAACTTGGTCCACGCTGGTTTATCGGTGCGCGACTCAATTTCGCCGAACATCTGTTACGTCGTCGCGATGACGGTGTTGCGATCGTTTCGTGGACCGAACGCGGTCGACAAAAGCGCACGACGTTCGCCGAGCTTTCCGTGCGCGTTGCGCAAACTGCCGCTGCGATGCGCGCGCTTGGAGTCACAGTCGGTGATCGCGTTGCAGGCTACCTACCCAACATCACCGAGGCCGTCGTCGCGATGCTCGCTGCGTCGTCGATTGGCGCGATCTGGTCATCGTGCTCGCCCGACTTCGGTACGCGCGGCGTGCTTGATCGGTTCGGTCAAATTGAACCGGTATTGTTGATCGCGGCTGATGGGTACATGTATGCTGGCAAGCAGATCGACAGTCGACCGCGCGTGGAAGAAATCATCGACGCGATTCCGTCCCTGCGCGCCGTATGGCTTGTGCCGTGGCTGGAGCGCGACCCGGAAATCAGCGCGCTGCCCCGCACACAACTGTTTGATGATGCGCTCGCACCTTTTGCGAGCGAGCGCGAGCCACGCTTTACGCGACTGCCGTTTGATCACCCGCTGTACATTCTGTATTCGTCAGGAACGACGGGGCTTCCCAAGTGCATTGTGCACGGCGCCGGCGGCACGTTGCTGCAGCACTGGAAGGAGCACGCGCTGCACACAGATCTGCGTGAAAACGACGTGCTCTTTTACTTCACCACCTGCGGCTGGATGATGTGGAATTGGCTCGTCTCCTCCTTGGCACTTGGCGTAACGATTGTGTTGTACGATGGTGCGGCGCTGTCACCCGATCCCGCTGTGCTGTGGCTGATGTTATCGGCCGAGCGTATCAACGTCTTTGGCACCAGCGCGAAGTATCTCGCGACGATCGAAAAGGAGGGCGTGGTTCCGCGCGCGCGCTTCGATGTCGCGCCATTGCGCGCGATCTTGTCTACTGGAAGTCCACTTGCTGCGCACAGCTACGATTTCGTGTATCGGGACATCAAGTCGGACGTGCATCTCGCGAGCATCAGTGGCGGTACGGACATTGTGAGCTGCTTCGCCCTCGGCGATCCGACGGGACCGGTGTATAGCGGCGAATTGCAGATGCGCGGTTTGGGAATGGCGGTAGACATTTACGACGAGCACGCGCAGTCGATTCGCGGGACGGCGGGTGAATTGGTGTGTACCGCCCCCTTTCCAAGCATGCCGGTGGCGTTCTGGAACGACCCATCGCACTCAAAGTATCGGGCAGCGTACTTCGAGCATTTCTCGGGTGTGTGGAGTCACAGCGATTGGGCCGAGATCACGGGCCATGATGGCGTGGTGATTTACGGGCGGAGTGATGCAACTCTCAATCCGGGTGGCATTCGTATTGGCACCGCCGAGATCTACCGGCAGGTCGAGCAGTTTCCCACGGTGCTTGAGTCGATGGTGATTGAGCAACAGTCGACGCAGTCGCCCGGCGATTCGCGCGTTGTTCTGTTTGTGCGACTCCGTGACGACGCACGATTGGACGACGCCCTGCGCGATGCGATAGGGCGAAAGATTCGCGAAAACGCGTCGCCGCATCATGTGCCTCGTGTGATCCTCGCCGTGCCGGACCTACCGCGAACGATGAGCGGAAAGATCACCGAACTGGCTGTGCGCGATGTGGTACATGGGCGCGAGGTGCGCAACACGAACACACTTGCCAATCCCAACGCACTGGCATTTTTTCGCCAGATCCCGGAACTTGTGGGGTACTAGGCGCCAAACCGGCGACTAGCCGTCCGCCGTTCACTGCACCGACCGAGGAGATTCTCGAATGCGCACGTTCATCCGCTCGCTCGCCATGGCCGCCATGGTAGTGGCCGCACCTGTTCTGTCAGCACAACCAAAGAAAGCGGTAGCCAAGCCCGCAGCGGCCGAGGCAAAACCCGCGGCGGCGCCGGCGGCAGGGGCCAAGATTGATATCAACACGTCCACGGCCGCCGAGCTTGAGGCATTCCCTGGCATTGGTAAGGTGTTGGCCGCGAAGATCATCAAGGGTCGTCCGTATGCCAACAAGCTGCAGCTGGTGCAGAAGAAGATTTTGACACAGGCCGTGTACGACAAGATCAAGGACAACCTCATCGCCAAGCAGTAAGGCGCTGGTGTAGCTTTCGGCATGAGCCTCTGTCGGCCGAGCAATAAGGGAGATCAGCGGTCGCGCGCCTGGATTGGCGCGCTGCCGCGTTCTCACATCTGAGTCAGTCGGATGCGAACTCGTTCTGTGTTCCGTTCCGAAACCCAACTGACTTCGAGGATGTCATGGCGACGCTCACCGTACCCGAGGTAGGCATCGAGCACGATGCCTTTCCGATTAACGGCACTGACTACGTAGAGTTTTACGTTGGCAATGCCAAGCAGGCCAGTCACTACTATCGTACCGCGTTTGGCTATCAGCTCGTTGCGTATTGCGGTCCAGAAACCGGCGTGCGCGACCGCTCGAGCTATCTGTTGCAGCAGGGAAAGATTCGACTGGTTCTCACCACTGCAATGCACCCTACCTCACCAATCGCGATGCACGTGCATCAGCACGGTGACGGCATCAGAGATTACGCGCTGTGGGTGGACGATGCGCGCGAAGCCTATGCGACGGCGGTGGCGCGCGGCGCAATCGCGGTCCGTGCACCGGAAGTGTTGAGCGACGCGCAGGGTGAGGTGGTGATCGCTGCGATCGGCACGTATGGCGACACAATTCACAGTCTCGTTGAGCGGCGCAATTATCACGGCTTGTTTATGCCCGGCTACCGCGCCGTGACGCCGCACTATCAGCCCCATGACGTGGGGCTCAAGTACGTCGATCACTGCGTCGGCAACGTGGAGTTGGGGAAGATGAATCATTGGGTGGGCTACTACGCCGACGTGATGGGTTTTCGCAATCTCATTACGTTCGATGACGCCGACATCAGCACCGAGTATTCGTCGCTGATGTCCAAGGTTATGGCGAACGGCAACGACAAGATCAAATTCCCGATCAATGAACCCGCCTCAGGGAAAAAGAAATCACAAATCGAAGAGTATCTCGATTTCTATCACGGACCTGGTGCGCAGCATTTAGCGCTCGCGACCGACGACATTTTGAAGACCGTTACTGCACTACGGGATCGCGGCGTCGAATTTTTGTCGGTACCGACGTCGTATTACGACGAATTGCAGTCACGGGTCGGAGCAATCGACGAGCCCGTCGCAGAGTTGGCAGCGCTTGGCATCTTAGTTGATCGCGACCCCGACGGATACCTGTTGCAGATTTTCACGAAGCCTGTTGAAGATCGCCCGACGCTCTTTTACGAAATCATTCAGCGCAAAGGGGCGAAGAGTTTCGGCAAAGGCAATTTCCGTGCGCTGTTCGAATCGATCGAGCGCGAACAAGACCTGCGCGGCAACCTGTAAGCGACGCATGCCACACTACCACACACTCGGCTCGATTCCACGCAAGCGGCACACGGTATTCCGTCGCCCCGACGGAGGCTTGTATGCCGAAGAACTCATGGGGCACGAAGGGTTTATCGGTACGTCGTCGCTGCTGTATCACGTGCATCCACCGACGACCGTCATTTCTGCGCGACGCATTCGTGATGAAGTGTGGGTGCGCGACGAAGACACGTCGCTCAGACATCGGCATTTTTTGACGTCGCGCATTGCACGTCATGGATCGCCGACGATGGATCGTATTCCGCTCCTGTTCAACAGTGACATCGGCATGTTGTATGTCGAACCCGACGTCACGGATACACACTTCTATCGCAATAGTCAGGCCGATGAGGTGGTGTACGTCGTTGAAGGGCACGGCGTGCTTGAATCGGTTTTTGGCGAACTGCCGTACAAACCGGGTGATTACGTGGTGATTCACCGCAACATCACGCACCGGTGGCGTCTCGATCTTGCGGCTGGCAAGACCAAATTTGTGGTGTTTGAAAGTGCAGGGCACGTACGCACGCCCAAGCGCTACCGCAACGAGTTTGGTCAATTGCTCGAGGGCGCGCCGTATTCGGAACGCGATATCCGTCGACCCACACACGTCGATGCGCGCGATGAGAAAGGTGCATTTCCGATTTATGTAAAGCAGTACAACGCAATCAATGAACTCGTGCTCGATCATCATCCGCTCGATGTCGTCGGATGGGATGGTTATTTCTATCCCTGGATTTTCAACATTCACGACTTTGAGCCGATCGTTGGGCGCATTCACCAGCCACCGCCAGTCCATCAAACGTTTCAGGGCGATGGTTTTGTGATATGCTCGTTCTGTCCGCGTCCGTACGACTTTGATCCGCATGCCGTCCCGGCGCCGTACAACCACAGCAACGTCGACTCTGACGAAGTGCTGTTTTATGCGTCGAGCGAGTTCATGAGTCGCAAAGGCATCGAGTATGGTTCAATCACGCTGCACCCCGATGGACTGCCACACGGTCCGCATCCGGGACGTGCCGAAGCATCCATCGGTGCCAAGTACACCAACGAGCTGGCCGTCATGATGGACAGCTTTCGACCGTTGCATGTCGCCAAGTCAGCACTCGACATCGAAGATCCGAAGTACCACAAATCGTGGCTGGAGCACCAGCACGCGCAATTCAATCCACCGACGTCGTAATCGCGATGCCTCGCCTCTCCGCACGTTTTAGTGGGTTTCCGGTGTACCCGTTGGCGCACATTCCTGCGCGAAAGAAAGCGCTGCTTGAGGCGGGTGTAGATGTCATCGACCTTGGTGCGGGCGACGCCGATCTCGCACCGCCGGCCGCAGCGGTGTCCGCGTTACAACGTGCAGCCGAAACGCCCGCGCTGCAGCGCTACGGATTTGGACTGGGGTATGTGCCGTATCGCGAGGCGATCTCGGCGTGGATGCAACGGCGCTTCGGTCAGTCGTTTAATCCGATGACTGAAATCGTTCCGCTACTCGGCAGCAAAGAAGGACTGGCCCATGTTGCGTTCGCATACGTAGGACCCGGCGACGTCGCGATCATTCCCGATCCAGCGTACCAAGCGTATCTCGGTGGCACGCTGCTCAGCGACGCAGAACCTTACGTATACGCGCTGAGACCACGCACCGATTTCTTAATTGATCTCGACGAGGTTCCGTCGGATGTGATGGCGCGTACACGCGTGCTCTACCTCAACTATCCGAACAATCCCACGGCGGCGATTGCTCCGCGCGACTATCTCGAACGCGTTGTGCAAACGTGCATCGATCGCGACATCTTGCTGGTGTACGACAACGCGTACTCCGAAATGGGATTTGATGGATACGTTCCGCCCAGCATTTTTGAGATTGATGGCGCCCGCCAGGTGGCGATCGAATTTCACTCGCTGTCAAAGACGTACAACATGACGGGGTGGCGTTGCGGGTGGGCCGTGGCAAAACCCGACATCGCCGCTGCGCTTACCAAGGTAAAAGGCTTCACTGACACCGGGCAGTACATGGGCATTCAGGCAGCCGGTGTTGCCGCCATTGAGAGTTGGGCCGATTTCGTGCCGGGTAACAACGACGTGTTTCGCACGCGGCGTGACGCTGCCGTCGCGGCGTTTCGCGCAGAGGGCTTCAGCGCCGACGTGCCGCGCGCAACGATGTACTTATGGATGCCCTTGCCGGAGGGAATCGCGAGCGCGGCGTTCGCGGATCGTTTGCGTGAAACGACGGGCATCATCGTGTTACCGGGATCGGGATTTGGAGCGGGAGGCGAAGGATTTTTTCGGATTTCATTTATTCAGTCGCCGGCACGCATTGCCGATGCGGCGGTGCGCGCCGGAAACGTTCTGCGCGCGATGATTGCAGAACGCGACGCGCGGTTGACGCCGGTACTCGCGTGAAGTGCTGCGTGACGTTGCGTGTTGTAGCGGTCTTCGCGATGTGCACAATGGCCGCGTGTCGTCCGCTCAAGCCGACTGTGAGTGCGCCTCCAGCGCCCGTTCCAACTCCGGTGCCCAGCAGTGTGCCACCAACTGCACCGCCAGCGGCAACCCGGCCCGCCGCGCCGCCGCCGACGCGACGCGATGAACCGCCCGTCGCACCATTGCCGCTACGCCCGGCAGTCAGTCTCGACGCTCCGACACTGGCGAGAGAATTTCGCGGTGTGTGGGTCGCAACTGTCGCGAACATCGACTGGCCGTCGTCGCGCACGCTCACAACGGCACAGCAAAAGGAAGAATTGCTCG
>JANXUN010000537.1 GCA_025356185.1 Gemmatimonadaceae bacterium | reverse complement strand
ACAGCGTCGCGCGCGATGCGTGCGTTTGCTCCGTTCAGCAGCGCGTGTCGAACCAGTTCTCCACGTGCGTGCTCTTGGCCGGTTGGCGCCCAGACTTGCGCAATTGCAACCTGCATTGCCAGTGTGCCCGCGTTCGTATCGCCGAGCCAACGAACAGCGCCGGCACACGCGTCACAGTGTCGACGAAAGCCCGCGGGACTCGCGCGTTTGGAAAACAAATTGCTCGAACTGTTCACACGTGTAATTGACGGGTGGCGCGTAAGGTCGCAAGGTTGCACTCATGAAGAATACGGAGCACACGACGGCTCGCTGGCGTCCGTCCAGGAACATCTGGGCGCTGTCTGCCGTGAGCTTTCTTACCGACGCGTCGAGCGAGATTATTGCGCCGTTGTTGCCGCTGTTTCTTACGACCACGCTCGGTGCGTCCGTGCGCACCGTGGGATTGATCGAAGGTGGGGCCGAGTCGATTGCATCGCTGCTCAAGCTGGCGAGCGGCTGGTGGTCCGATCACTCGCGCCGACGGAAGCCACTGATCGTGTTTGGATATGCGCTGGCTTCGCTGGTGAGGCCGTTGGTCGCGGTGGCACAGAGCACCACGCAGGTGCTCCTCATTCGATTTACCGATCGCGTGGGCAAAGGCGTACGCGGTGCGCCGCGTGATGCGCTACTGGCGGCGTCGACGCCCGCAGAGTTTCGCGGACGCGCGTTTGGACTGCATCGCGCCGCCGATCACGCCGGGGCTGTGGCAGGTCCGCTTATTGCAATGGCATGTCTCGCGTGGTTTGGAATGCCGATGCGCAAGGTGTTTTGGGTCGCGGCGATACCGGGTGCCTGCGCAGTGCTCGTGGCACTCTTTCTTGTGCGCGAATCAGACACCGACACTGTCGCGAACGCCGCTCCGATTGAGCGCGGGACGCAACCCGCGAAAAGCGCCCGTGCGACTGACGCCCGTGCGACTGACGCCGCGCGCGCTCCACTCCCGCGCGCGTTCACGCGTGCGATGATTCCGATTTGCCTCTTCACGTTGGGAAACTCGACCGACGCGTTTCTTATTTTGCGCGCGCATCAACTCGGCGTGTCCGTCGCGCTGATTCCTCTGTTGTGGGTGGTGCTGCACATTGTGAAAGGCCTCTCGAGCACACCCGGCGGTGCGCTCTCCGATCGTGTCGGACGCAAGCCCTTGATCGTGAGTGGATGGTTGCTGTTCGCACTGGTGTACGCGGGCTTTGCGCTCGCACGTACGACGTGGCATGCGTGGGCACTGTTTGCCGTGTACGGCGTGGTTTTTGGTCTGAGCGAAGGAACAGAAAAAGCGCTCGTGGCCGACCTGGTTCCCGCGGCAGTGCGCGGACGGGCATTTGGATGGTACGCTGCGACGATTGGTGTCGCGGCGTTGCCTGCTTCGGTCATTTTTGGAGCCGTGTGGGATCGATTTGGCGCAGCGACATCATTTGCGATCGGAGCGGCGCTGGGCGCTGCCGCCGCGCTCTTGTTGCTACTGCTCGTTCCCGCTCCACCGTCTCCGAAGCACGCATCGTAACGCGCGCAGTCACCCGTTCATTGCACGTGCGCAGACTGCGCATGCGCAGCTAGCAGCAGCGCGAACCCGGTCGGCTGTATTTGTCGGCGAGGCGTTCTCGCTCGAACGTACGCTCGTCCATCGGTGTGCACGTCGGGTGATGACGTTGCATGTGCGACACGTACACTTGATAGTCTGGCACGCCGATAATGCGACGCACCACCGCGATGATCCGCTGCGCGCGTGCACGCAACGAGTTCGCCGGAATCGCTGGTGCCGCTGCGCCTTTGCTTGCCGGCGCGGAGTTGAGTGGAGTGGCGTGCGACATATCGTGAGGGAAGTACGTGATAGAAATGGACGAGGCTGTGATAGCGTGGTGACTACAGCGCGACTGGCTCGTTGAGAGCCGGAGTCCGGCGGATCAACCACCTGACGGAACTTCGTTGACCGCCCCTGTTTTCGCGAGAGTCCATGCGCAGATCGACAGCGACTGCCGGCACCAAATTAGCGTTGTTGACCCTGCTCACGAGCGTCGGCGTGCTGGTGTGTGCTACCGCCGCAACGGTGTATACAGCAGGTCGAGCGCCCCGAAGCACGCGTTTGAATCCTTCGCGACAACAGGAACCGACGCGTCAGTGGGAGCCGATTCGGGCCCTCAGCGATTCGCTTGTCGCGCCGCTCGCTGGTCCGCGCGGAGAGTTTGCACCGCTCGATAGCGCCACGCTTGCAGCAATTGTGGCACTCATCGCGTCGCCGAGCGACTCTGCGGCATGGATCACGCACTCACGTCCCGATACGGCGCGTGGGCACACGATGGCGGCCTATCGCGCGTGGACGCACGCCGCGGTGCTGCCACCGTTCTGGGGACTGCGCGTTGATGACTGGGCCTCGAGTGACGTGCATCCTACGACGGCACCGCGGCTACAAACACTCAAGGGGCTGTGGAGATTCAACGAAGCGGAGGCAGATAGTGCGTTAGTTCGCGGCGATGTGCGCACGGCACTGCTGCGCGCGCGAGAAAATATCGCGGGTGCGCGTCATCTGCTATGGCAGCCGACTCCAATCTCGGCGCTGGTAGGACGCGTCATGATGGCTGAGGGTGCGAAGCTGCTCGCACGTGTCGCGATGCAAGCGGACGATCCGTCGCTTCACTCGGCCGCCGAACGATTACTGACGATGGTACGTGCGTCGCAATTCGTTCCGAACAGCGCGCTGTACGTGTCACCTACACTCGAACGTGAGCCCGGTGCAGGCAAGCTCGCTGCGCTGGCGGGTGATCGCAGTCTGCATCCCGCCACACGTGTGCTCGCGATCGAAATAATGGTAGGCGCCTCGTGCTCAACCATACGCGAGGTGCTGATGGGGCCATCGCATGCGCGCTACGCGGCCATTGATTCCATGATTGAGAGTACGAGCGACATTCCACACATGCGAGATCTCAAACCCATATATCGGCGCAGACTCGATTTGTACGCAACCGCGTCGCACGAAAACATGAAGGCGTTGGGAATACGCGAACCCGTCGATGAAGAATGGTCGGACGTTCTCGTTCGTGCGTTGGTTCCCACCTCGGTGCTTGCACGCGCTGACTATTGCAAAGTGATGGGCTACTAGCGCGACGCAGTGGTGGTTCGTTCAGTAAAACGCCAACGCGCCGACATGGGAGTCGACGCGTTGGCGTTTTACTGAGCGAGCCCGCGCACGCGTTAGTCGATGAGCGCGGTCGCCACGTACGGCGCTTCGGCCGTGCACGGCGCGAGCTTGCCGTTGATCACGCGCATCCATTCACGGAAAGAGTCTCCGAGAATAATCACGACAGAAATCAGGAAGAACGCAGCAACTGCAGCGTCCAAACGATCGTTAAAGATCATGCGATTCGCTGCTTCGATCGACTTTACCGATTTAGGGAGCACACCACTCGCGATGGCCGCTTCGAGCATGCGCGCGTGCGACAAGAATCCCAAGCGAATGTCTTCGGAGAAAATTTTCAGCAAACCAGCGCTCATCGTCACGATTACCAGCCACGTCATCGGAATGAGTGTGATGAACGCGTACTTGGCCTTATCCATCTTGATGAAGACTGTAGTGCCCACGCACAACGCCACCGTGGCGAGCAGCTGATTGGAAATACCAAACAGCGGCCACAGCGAGTTGATGCCACCAAGTGGATCAGTGACGCCCTGATACAGGAAGTATCCCCACATGCACACGAACAGGGCGCTGGTGAAAATCACACCGGGATACCACGACGTGCGACCCAGCGGCTTGTAGATGTTGCCCAATAAGTCTTGCAGCATGAAGCGACCAACGCGCGTGCCTGCGTCGAGCGTGGTGAGAATAAAGAGCGCTTCAAACATGATCGCGAAGTGATACCACACCGCGAGTGCACCTTCTCCACCAAGTGCCTTGGAGAACAAGTGCGCCATGCCGACGGCGAGACTTGGCGCGCCGCCGGTGCGCGACAGCAGTGACGTTTCGCCTACTTGCGTCGCAAGCGCCTGCAGTTGCTCGGCGGTGATCGGCACGAACATGTTCCACCCATTAATCGCGTCAGCGGCGCTCGCCACCGTTGTACCAATCACTGATGCAGGCGAATTGATCGCGAAGTACACGCCGGGTGTGAGCGCGCACGCCGCGATGAGTGCCATCGTTGCGACGAGCGATTCGGTGAGCATTGCGCCGTAGCCGATAAAGCGCGCATCGGTTTCGCGACGGAGCAACTTGGGCGTGGTGCCAGATGCCACGAGCGCGTGGAACCCTGATATTGCGCCACAGGCGATCGTGACAAACACAAACGGGAACAGCTTGCCCGCGAAGACAGGGCCTGTGCCGTCAATGAACTTCGTGAACGCGGGCATCTCAATCGGCGGCAGCACAATCAAAATGCCCAAGCCCAGCGCGAGTACGACGGCGATCTTTACAAACGCCGATAGATAGTCGCGCGGTGCGAGCAGCAACCACACGGGAAGCACCGACGCAAAGATGC
>JANXUN010000494.1 GCA_025356185.1 Gemmatimonadaceae bacterium | reverse complement strand
TCGTCGAACGTGTCGAAGCTCGCAAACTGCCGAGTATCATCGAGCAGATTCTCCACCCGCAGATATGCACACATTGCGTCGGCCAACTGATCGACCAGTGCATTGTCGTCGAGTGGCAGCTCGTCATCGCGTCCGTCGTTGAAGACAACCAGCGACTGCACGCTCGACTCGATCATCACTACGGCCATGCGAATCGCCGTCGTCGGATCCGAGTGACTCCACTCGCCGCGGCGCAACATCAGCAGGGTTGTGAGGCGATCAAGAGCGGGCAATCGAAGCTGGGCGGCGTACGGACGAAACTCCGGTGCCGGCCGTCCACGCACATACAGCAGCAGCGCCCGAAGCAACTTGCGATTTTTGCGATAGTGCAGGGCACGCGCATGCACCCAGCCACGAATCACCTCTGACGCGTGCCGTCCGTCCCACATCGCATCCGAAAAGGCACGCTCGAACGTGACTCGACTGCGCTTGAAAAAGCGCTCGTACCACACCATCAGCAGCGCGTCTTTGTCGGGGAATCGGCCGTAAAACGTTCCGACGGCCACGCCAGCGCGTTCGCAGATTTCCGCGACCGTCGCCTGTGCGATGCCGACCTCGGAAAAGACTGTTTCTGCAGCCACAAGCAGAGCTTCCTGCGTTTCTCGGCTGCGCGCCTGTTGGGGCGGCATCGGGGTGGGCAACCGCGATTTGTGCATGCCGTCGGGAAAGGGGTATCCGAATGCGTGTTCGGATTCAAATTGTGGGGGAGGAGGAGGGGGCGTCAAGGGTATCGCGGGGTGGAGGTTACAAGATTGTGGGCGTACGTTTGTCTGGTTGAGGGAGAGGGAATAGTCTGCGCCGCTGATAGTTCACAGCCGCCAGTTTCGAGTTCCTAGCCGCCAGTTTGAACAGCCCAGTTGTGAGTCTCTCGTCTGCACTCCTTCGTCTGCAGACTTCCGTCTTCCGCAGTTTGTCTCCGGTCTCCGGTCCCCCGTCTCCCTTCAAGGTCACCATGCACCGATTTCACCGACCGGTATTTGTAGCCGGATGCACTGCACTTCTCGCGACGCCCTTGTTCGCTCAGGTGACCGCCGCGAAGCGGCCCATGGCGTGGATGGACGCGCAGCACATGCGATCCGCAGGCGCTGCCGCGGTCTCAGCAGACGGCAAGCAGGTGTTGTACACGATCACGACGCCCGACTGGAAAGAGGCGAAATCGCAATCGGACATTTATCTCGTGTCCGCCGAGCAGGGGTTGCCGAGCACGCGTCAGCTGACGTTTACGCGCGACAAAAATGAATCGTCGCCGAGATGGTTGCCTGGTGCGCAAGCGTTTGTGTTTGCATCCAATCGCGAGGCGCCGACGGCACAGGCCGCGCAGCAACAGCTATTCGTGATGCGCCCCGATGGTGGCGAAGCGCGACGCATCACCGACGCGAAAGAAGGTGTGTCGACGTTCGCGATCAGCGGCGACGGCAAGTGGCTGGTGTACCGCAGCGGTAAAGCCGATGATGAGCAGCTGTACGCGTTAGCGATCACCACGGTGATGAGTGGCGCACCGGTCGATTCAATGAAAGCTGCGCAGATCAGCAAACATCCCACTGGTGTTGGTCTCTGGCGTTTCGCGCCCGACTCCAAGCACGTGTACTTCGTCACGGCAGATACCGTTGACAAAGACGAAAAAGCGCGCGTGGAAAAGAAGTTCACCGTGAACGTGCGCAATCCGGAAATGCCCACGTCGTCGCTCTGGTCGATTGACCTGTCGAGCGCAAGCGCGCGGCCCGCAATGCGACTCACGCGTGACACGTCGTACTCCATTTCTGGATTCACGATCTCGCCGGACAGTCGCTACATCGGCTTCACGGGCATCGCGAACAATCGCTACAAGCGCAATGTCACCGAGCAAAACATTTACGGTGATTTGTATTTGCTGGACACACAGGGCGGTGCCATCGAGCGACTTACCAACAATTTGGAAACCGCTGAAAGCGCGCTGTCGTTCTCTCCGGACTCGCGCACGATCGCATTTTCGGCGAGCACCGATATGACAGCGTACAACATGCGCAACAGCCGCGTATATCTGCGCGGCGTTGCCGACAAAGGCGGCGCGTGGCGCAAAATTGGCGACCTGGATGCCGACGTCACCGCCGACTTTTGGTCGCGTGACGGAAAAACGATTTATTTCAACGAAGGACTGAAGGCGACGGCGCAGCTGTACGCCCTCGACGTCGCGAGCGGCGCTGTCAAAGCCGTCACCGATGTGAAGGCGGTTGTTTCGGTGAGCGAAGACGAGGACTCGCGCCGGCTGATGATCAACTATCAGGATCCGACGACTCCGTCGATGTTGTACACGGTGCGTTCGATCGATGACTTGCCGATAAAGAGCAAGTGGGTTGCACTCACCGACGCCAACGCGTGGGTGCGTGAGCAACTTGCACTCGGCGAAGAAACCGAAGTGACGTGGAAGTCGAAAGACGGTACGATGGTGGGTGGCGTGCTCGTGAAACCAGTCGGCTATGTGCCCGGCAAGAAGTATCCGCTACTCGTTGCGATTCACGGCGGACCGGCCGCAGCAGATCTGTTGAGCTTTAACGGCGGCTACGGTGCGCAGTCGTACGCGGGGCAGGGGTGGGTGATTTTGCAGCCTAACTATCGCGGCTCGACGAACTACGGTGAAAAGCACAAGAACGGAATTGTTGGCAATTATTTCCCGCCCGGCTTCGAAGACATCATGACTGGCGTTGACGCCCTCATCGCACAGGGGATGGTCGATTCGACGAAGATGGGTGTGTTGGGGTGGAGTGCAGGTGGACATTGGTCCAACTGGATTCTCACGCACACCAATCGTTTTAAAGCGATTTCAACCGGCGCTGGTACGTCCAATTGGATTTCGATGTACGCGCAGTCGGATGTGCAACGCAATCGTCAGTTTTATTTGGGCGACAAGTTGCCGTACGACAACTTCGATGCGTACTGGAATCAGTCACCGATCAAATACATCAAGAACGCCAAGACGCCGACAATGATTCACGTCGTTGACGGTGATCCACGCGTGCCGAGTCCGCAGAGCATTGAGTTGCACATGGCCCTTAAGCGGCTTGGCGTACCGACGGAGTTGTTTATGTATCCGGGGCAATCACACGGTATTCCTGACGCACGCAATCGCTTGGTGAAGAGCACCGCCGAGATGGCGTGGATGAATTACTACGTGCTGGGCAGCGGCCAGAAGTTTGAGTGGCGCGAGGTGCTCAAGACGCTGGAAGACGCGCCCGCGGAGACAAAGCCGACGATACGGGGGATGTAGTCGTGGTGGTGGATGACGGTGTTTACTTGAGCACCGTCATCTACCCAACCGATTCCCGCCAGTACCGCCCGTCCGACGAAACTTAGTGAGGCTGCAGCGCACTGTTCCTCAATGAGCGCCGACGCCGCGCGAAACGCGATGTTTACTGCACGTCTCGCCCGCTTCACGCAAATCCAAGAAGACGCGCGGCGCCCCGTAGATCGCTTGGCTCGCGGTAAATGACGCGCGAATCAACCGCAGCAGGCGCGCGTCCTCGATCGCGCGATTCGACTGCGGACGCTGCGGCCACGCGTAATAGCCGCTCGGGGCCACGCCAAGTACTTCGCACGTCGCTTGAGTACGGTACTCCGCTCGATGCCCCTTGATGAAAGTGTACACTGACCGAACTTGGCTGACCGTGGGCATTGTGGACATCAGCGCTCCCTCTGCAAAATGCACAGATGTTAGCCCTGTCCGCTAAATCCTGTTAACTCCAAGACTCCGGCGGATTTGATGCGCACAATGTTTGTGTGCGCGGCGACTTCCAACGCGCAACATCTAAGAACTCTTCCTTCCCGAGAAAGCCTCGGCGCTTGGCGAGCGCGTAGACCCGATCAGGCACCGCGTCTTGACTTTCGTCGTCGTAACGAGCGCTCCATAAATGGATTTCGTCGCGATCGAATCGAAGGTCAAAATGAAGGTGGATGAGTGCAACGTGGACATAACGCTCAGCTACTGCAGCAAGCCTCGTTATGCGGCGCCGCGACGGCGCGGACGATGCAATGCTTCGACGACGGCCGCCGGATTATGGGCGGCCACCTGCAACAACGCGAGGGCCGGTCCGTCAGGCATCCGGCGCCCCTGTTCCCAATTTCTAAGCGTCGCCCCGCTGACGCCGATCATGAGCGCAAATGCCGATTGCGACTGGCCGAGATCGGCGCGCACTGCCTTCACATCCGTCGGCTTGAACGTGACGGCTTGCGCTCCCCGCGGCGGATTTCACCGAGCTGGCGTACGCTGGCCAACAGCTCTTGAAACGCCTCTGCTTTCACTTGAACTCCTCGCGTACCACGCGTACCACGCGTGCCAACGTGCGGATCTGTGTCGGCGACAAATCGCCTTGCTCGTTCTTCGCGTACATGTACACCATGTAGCACAGGTCGTGATCGACGGCCCAATAATAGATCGTGCGGACGCCGCCGCGCTTTCAACGTCCTTCGGCGCCCCAGCGCAGCTTTCGCAGGCCGGCACCACCGGGAATGAGCACTCCTTGCTCGGGCGTAGGCTCAGTGCGGCCCCTGCATCGCCCGATACTGCTCGTCATCAAGATGCCGACGGACTGCAGTGGTGAAGATTGGCGACTCAATGAAGCGCATGGGAAGCTAGAAGCCATTGGCGTAGTCAACGCCAGCCGCCAAATCGATCTCCGGATTGGCGCCGACTGTCAGCAACGCTGGGTTAGACACCCAAGTGCGCGACTTCTCCGACGCGCACGCTCGCGATCTGTTCCAGCAGTGCGGGGATCAGCGGTGTAAGATCGGGTACACGGTTGGACCTCGCATGCAACACAATTACCGCGATGCCGCTTGCGGCAATGTTCTGCTGAAAGGCCAAATTGCGATCAACCGTGACCAGTGTGCCAAACCCAGCCGCCAACATGGCGCGCATCCAAGTGCCATTTCGGTATCCGGCCCAACCTTCGATGATGGCGTGCGACGCGGCGAGGCTCGGGATTTCGCGCAGCAGCTTGCGGGGCACACACTCATCGAAAAGGACCCGGTCGGCGCCGCTTTTCGTCACGCGGCGGCGGCGCGGGCGAGCAGCATTTCCTTCGCGAGCTCCAGCACCGCGATCACTTGCTCACGGGCGACGCTCGGAAAGTTCTCGAGAAATTCATCGAGCGTATCGCCGGCCTCGAGGTAGTCGAGAAGCGTTTGCACAGGCACGCGCGTCCCCACGAACACGGGCGTGCCGCCCATGATCTCCGGGTCGCTATGGATTGGCAATTGGCTTGTCAGCGTGAATCCTCCCTAGATACTTCCAATTTACTGCAGCGCCCTTTGGGTGTCTAACTCTGAGCTCTGCTCCAGCGCTTCAAACGAGATTGCGCGCGTAGCGCGCATTCCGAGACGCGCTGTCAGCAGCAGCGTCCGGTTATGCGGCGACTGTCCGTACGCACCGCTCATAGAGTGATTCCGGCGCGAAATCCGCACCGTTCGGCCACGCGATCGTCTGGATCTCCGGGTCGATATGCACCTGCGAAAACAGTCCGATGTCTTTAAGGGGTTCGAAGACGCGCCCACGCAAGCGACCGCCGAGATCGACCTCACCAGTGACACCGTCGCTAAATCGCAGCCAGAGGACATAGTCGCGGGTGTACCGTACTTCGAGTACCGAAATCAACTCGTTCATCGTCGTCTCCTGATGTAGGCGACTTACTCGAGCGCCTCGGCGCGGCGTGGAAAGCGACCTCGTACCGTTCCGCTGCGGATGTTCACGCTGATCCGGTGCCCGCCGTACGTCGCGTGAAAGTGCGGCAGATCGTGGTCGTCGTATAAGATCGAAATCGCGATACCAAGGAAGCGGCTGATGACAGGCACACGCTAAATCTAGCATCCGAACCCCGCTTGGCATGCGTGCGACCGCATAACGAGGCTGTAGAAAAAGCCTGCACTACGTCAGCAATGCGAGCTCCGCAGCCGTATGCATCTGCAGGGAATGCGCAGCCAGATTACGCCCTCGTCGAGGTGTCCGCATGGCGCGCTACAAGTACATCGACACGCAGCCCAAGCTGATTCCGATTGATTTGGCGGCGCAGCTGTTGCCCGGGACATTCGAGCACGCGCTGAATCATCTGCTCGATCACGCGATCGACCTGTCGCACTTCGATGCGCGGTTTCAGAACGATGCGACAGGTGCGCCGGCGTACCCGCCCGCGCTGTTACTCAAGGTCGTGCTGTTTGCCTATTCGCGCGGCATCGTGAGCAGTCGGCAGATCGAGCGCGCGTGTCAGGAGCAGGTGACCTTCATCGCGTTGTGTGGCGATCGCGCACCGCACTTCACGACGATCGCCAAATTTGTGAGCACGCTGGGGGACGATATCGCCCACGTGTTTGCCGCGGTGCTCGCGGTGTGTGACGCGCAGGGGTTAATCGGCCGCGAGATGTTTGCGATTGACGGCGTGAAGCTCCCGAGCAATGCGTCGAAGCATCGCAGTGGAACACGCGCCGACTTCGCCCGACAAGCGGAGAAATTGGAGGCGGCCGCGACGACGATGCTGCAGCGACATCGCGCGGCAGACACGGCGCCGACGGGACCGGAT
>JANXUN010000493.1 GCA_025356185.1 Gemmatimonadaceae bacterium | reverse complement strand
CAAAACACCGATTTCATCACATTCGTATCGGCGATCTGAAACACGCCCGGACGAACGGTGACGTAAAAGTCGGATTTCCACGCCATCTTCACGTCTTGCACGGTCTGCTCATCGGCCGCGTCCTTCTGCATCACCAACGTGACCGGCGGCATGCTACTGGGCAGCGGCAGTTTCAGCGCACGCACACCAAAAGCGTGCGTCATTAACCGGCCGTTGAACTTGATGGTGCTCTGCGTCTTGAACGACGGCTCAGACAAGCTGCGCGAATCGAACGCCAGGTTGACGGGCGACCCCGCCGCATTGTTGATGTAGATGCCGGACAAGCGGTTGTTACTGTCTTTGCGATTCCAAAAAACACTATCCGGCGTGGTGATCTGACTTTGATACGTCGTGCTCGTCGACGACATGTAGAGGTTGCCGTTGGTGTGCACCCAACCGGCAAACGTCGTTGGTGCGCCGGGAAGAATCTCGAGATCGCTCTCGTAGAAGACACCGAACTGGAAGAGCGGGATCGTTTGCGCGTTCACCGAAAGCACCGCGGTCGCCTTGCTCCCCGACGAGTCGCGCGCTGCGACGGTGATGTCGATTGGTTGATTCAGCGAATACAATCCGGAGAACGGCCCCGATGTGATGGTGCGCGACACCGGGGAACCAGTCGTCTGCGTGTACTGCGTCATGCGATAACCGGTGAGCGCGGGCGTCTGCAATGCGGCGATGTCGGTCCCGTTGATGATGCCGTCCTGCATTTTGGCATCGAGCTGCGACATGATGTCGTCAGCGCCACCTTCCGCGGCATACGACACGCGTGCACCGCGATAGTCCGCATCAGAGCTGCGCGCGAGTGACGTCACCGCCGACAATCCGGCAAGCACGATGATCGTAAACATCACGAGTAACAACAGCGTTGTCTCAAGCGCGAACCCGCGTCGCCCGCGACGCACTGTGTCGTCTTCACGGAACAATGGCGCGGATCCGTCTGTCACCGAATTCTGCACGGTCATAGCTGTCTCCCCCGCTGAAAGAGCGTGTGCAGGAGAGATACGGGTGCGCCAACGCAGAGGTCACTATCACTGCGGGTGCACACTCTGTTAACGAAACGGAATCGCCCGCCGCGGTAACGTTGGCGACGCGCTACATGACATTCGCGCCCCACAGTGAAACAGGCGGAGCGCGCAGACTTTGACGTTGAGCGGCTGCGGCGTTACGGTGCGGCAGTCACGGGACGAGGAAATAGCCCGTCGCGTTTGTGAACGGTCCATCCGGCGGCATCGAGCGACGCAACATCGGCAAAGCGTTGCGCATCCACGCGGTCGTTGCCTCCAAGCTGCTCCCACAACGCTTGCGATTTTTGCGGCATGAACGGCGCAAGGAGCACAGCCTGCTTCGCCAATCGGCGAATCAGCGATGCCATGCACTGCTCAAGTGCCTCGCGTTGCGCAGGATCCTTCGCCAATTGCCACGGGGCTGTCGCTTGGGTGTACTCATTTGCCCGTGCAGTCATGCGACCGACCGCCGCCAACCCCTCGTGCAACAGAAATCCGCGCGAGCCATCCATGGCTGCATGATACGCCGCGATATCAACGCTATCATCGGATTCCGCGGCCGGAGCAACCACGTTCGGAACCACTGCGTTGCAGTACTTCTCCACCATCGCCGTCGCGCGACTCGCGAGATTCCCCAACGCATTCGCGAGGTCGCTGGTGTACCGCTCCTCAAAACGCTCCCACGAGAAATTGCCATCGCCGTCGAAAGGCACTTCGCGTAGCAAAACGTAGCGAAACGCGTCCGCGCCAAACCGATCGATTACTTCGCCTAAGTCGAGCTTGACGCCTGAGCTCTTGGAGAAACGCTCGCCGTTGGAGTACGCGAATCCGTGCGCCCAGACCTGATGCGGCAAGGGCAATCCCGCGGCGTGCAACATCGCCGGCCAAATCACGGCATGAAAGCGTGTGATGTCTTTGCCAATGATGTGCAGCTGCGCGGGCCAACGATGCTCGAAACCGCTTTCCGGAAAACCGGTCGCCGTCAGGTAATTTGGTAACGCATCGAACCATACGTACAGGCCTTGCACTTCGCCCGTCGACAACGCAACCGGAAACGGCACGGCCCACTCCAGACCCGCGCGCGACGCCGAAATATCCTCGAGCCCTTGCGCGAGCAACCCCAGTATTTCGTTGCGACGACTTGAGGGTTCGAGGTATGACGGTTGATCCGCAAACAGCTGCTGCAGGAACGGCTGATACTTGGACAGTCGAAAGAACCAATTGCGCTCTTCGACTTCTTCCAACACGCGGGTGGGATGCAACACGCATTTGCCGTCGACAATATCGACGTCCTGTTTGAACGCCTCGCACCCGACGCAATAGTTGCCGGTGTACGACCGTTCGTAGAAGTCGTCGGGGTGGCGCTCCATGATGCGCAGAATCAACGCGCGTACACCGGCCTTATGATGCGCGTCGGTCGTGCGAATAAACTGATCGTAGTGGATGCCCAGCCGCGCCCACATCGCGTGAAAGGTGGCCGCAACGCCGTCAGTGAATGCCTGCGGTTCGATACCATGCTGCGCCGCCGTTTGCTGCACCTTTTGTCCGTGCTCATCCATGCCCATCAACACATGCACGTCGTCGCCACGCAAGCGGTGATAGCGCGCAATAACGTCAGCGCCGATCTTCTCAAGCGCATGCCCGAGATGTGGATCGCCGTTTGCGTAGTCGATCGCCGTAGTGAGATAGAAACGTGGCACGTCAGCTTTTCGGTGAAGGGTCGTTCGGTGGATCGGTGGATTCTTGCTCGCTGCGTCGCTGCTCCGCCGCCCGCAAACGACGACCACCCCGACGACCACGCCGACGCTTGCGACGCGCTTCGCTCTCGGCGTCTGCTGCCGTCGTCTCACTGCCTGCGTCACTCGTGAGACGTGGTGCATCCAGGATATTTGGCGTTATCGGGTGTGGCGCCGTGTCAATGGAGGCCGTCACACGCTCGCGAACGTCCTCGTGCATCTCGTCGACGAGTATCGACTCATCGTGCAAGGCATCGTCGTGATCGTCGCGCGAGTGATCAAGATGATGATCGTCCGAATCGTGCGCGTCGAGACTGCTGACGGCCCGCTCGTACGCTGTCGAATCGCCAAATCCGCCAACAGCTTCGCGTAACTCAGCGAGCGGCACAACGCGCGTATCACCCTCGGATGAACGCAACGTCACGCGATCGTTGAAGATATCACACGAGATGACTTTCTCTTCGCCGATCGTTGTCACTAAAATGCGCCCTTCTTTGGGAAAGCGACGACGACTCTGCACATAGAACTCATGTTCGTAGCGCAGGCAGCACATCAAGCGCCCGCACGCGCCAGAAATCTGTTGCGGATTCAACGACAACTTCTGATCCTTGGCCACGCCAAGGTTGACGGGCCGCAAGTCAGGAAGCCATGAGGCTGAACAGTACTCGCGTCCACAGCGTCCGATGCCACCAAGTCGCTTGGCTTCGTCACGAACGCCAATCTGCTTGAGCTCAATTCGCGCGCGAAACATGGCCGCAAGGTCACGCACGAGTGTGCGAAAGTCGACGCGTCGTTCGGCGGTGAAGTAGAAGGTCAGTTTGCGTCGATCCCACTGCCACTCTGCATCGGTCAACTTCATGACCAACTGATTGGCGTGGACGCGCTCCATGGCTCGCGTGCGCGCACTCTCGTTCTCGGCAACGCGTTCGTCGTCGCGCACGATTTCATCAGGGGTCGCAATGCGCAACGCCTTGCGAGGCGGTGGGGTGGTGCCGCACCCGTGTGCGCACCCTTTGCACCGAATCTCGGCAAGTTGGCCGGTGGAGTGCACCCGCCCAAAGTCCTCGCCGCGGTCCGCTTCGACAATCACCCCGGATTTAAGAGGCGGTGCACTGTCGTCGTCCCACTGAAAGAACTCTTTGCGATTGCCTCGGAATGCGACTTCAATCAAATGCCCCACGTCGCGCTCCGGTTTGAGTTACTCCGCAAACTGCCCTATTCGCAAAAACTTCTCGCGCCGGCGCCGGACAAGCTTATCAGGCTTGAGACGCCGCAACTCTTCGACGTTGCGCATCAGCACTTCTTTCAAGTTTGCTGCCGTGGCGTCGTGATTTGAATGCGCACCGCCGATTGGCTCTGGCACAATCTCATCAATCACACGTAGCTCGATCAGATCGCCGGCGGTAATGCGCAACGCGGTCGCTGCTTTTTCACGCATCTCGGGACTCTTGCCGTCCTTCCACAAAATCGACGCGCACCCCTCGACGGTAATCACTGAGTATACCGCGTTCTCGAGCATCAACACGCGGTCAGCAACGCCTAGCGCAAGCGCGCCACCCGAACCGCCTTCGCCAATTACCGTGGCGATGATCGGCACCTGCAGCTGACTCATCTCAAACAAATTGCGCGCGATCGCTTCGCTTTGGCCGCGTTCTTCCGCGCCGAGTCCGGCCCACGCGCCCGGCGTATCGATGAACGTGAGCACCGGCACCTGAAACTTCTCGGCCAGCTTCATCAGTCGAAGCGCCTTGCGA
>JANXUN010000475.1 GCA_025356185.1 Gemmatimonadaceae bacterium | reverse complement strand
ATCCACGCGTAACGTGCCGCGTGGAGGGTTTTCCTTTGGTGATGACGCGCGCGCGCGGCGTGCCGCGTCCGAAGCGACGTCGATCACTTTATCCGTCGTTGCACTCGCTACCTGCGACACCTTGGATGGCAGCCGACTGCCATATAGCCAATAGCCCACTGCAGCGGCGCCAGCGACCACCACGAAACAGCCAACTCGAGACAAGCAGCCCACGAGATGCGATCCTGCAAAAGGGACGATTATCCACGCTTCCGGTGAAAGGTAGCGACGCGACGCCGACCTGTCTCGTCAGCGTCGCTTCGCACAGTACGGCACCCCACGTTACGTCGCGCCGTCAACAGCGTCGCGGATCGGTAGCTCGAGAAAAGCAGTGCGTTCGGAGAGCCAGGCCCAGTCGATGTGAGCTTCCCCGACGTGGCGCCCGCAACCAGCGCCTTTACGACCACTGAAACAGCGGCAGTTGGATGCGCACTCAAGTACAGCGCGGCGACACCTGCGGCGTGCGGTGCAGCCATCGACGTACCACTCAGCGTCTTTGTCGCGCTGTTCGATGAAAACCATGCCGACATGATGCTCGATCCAGGGGCGAACAGATCGACGCAGTGACCGTAATTCGAATACGCCGCGCGGGCGTCGCGATTGGTAGTCGCCGCGACGGTCAACGCGCCGGCAACGCGAGCGGGCGACTCATAGCACGCGTCGTCGTTGCTATTGCCTGCAGCCACCACCACGATGACCCCTGACGATATCAAGGACTCGACGGCCGCATCAAGTGCGCTCGAGATCTCTCCACCAAGACTCATGTTCGCGACCATGGGCACCATGGGCTTGGCGCGCTTCTGTGCAATGACAAAATCGATACCCGTAATGATGTCCGTCGTTGTTCCGGAACCATCGCAGTCTAAGACGCGAACGGCAACGAGCTTCACGCCTTTGGCTACGCCGTACGTCGTGCCGCCAATGGTGCCCGCGACATGCGTGCCGTGGCCGTTGCAGTCACCGTTTGGCGCGGCGAGGGGCAGCGCATTAAATCCCAGCGATGCGCGCGTGCCAAACTGTTTGTGCGCCGAGCGAATGCCGGTGTCGATGATGTAGGCCGTGACGTTGGATGCAGTCGCGGTGTACGCGAAGGTTTTGCTGAGCGGTAGCTCGTGTTGATCGAGTCGATCGAGACCCCACGTCGCGGAGCTCTGCGTGGTGGTGATACTGAACCGGTGATCCGCTTCGACGAGTGCAACCTGCGGATCGCGCGCGAGCATTTGCGCATCGGTCGGTGAGTTGAGCTGCACGCTGTATCCATGCAGCGCGTGATGGAATACGTGCGTGACGCGACCGCTGTACCGGCTAGCCTGCTCGGTGGCCATGCGGTCGATCTGATCGGGGGCACTATCGCGCAACACCACGACGTATCGCGTCGACGGTTTCTCCCCCACAGTTGGAGTGCTGACGGAAGAGGTATCGCGAGCGCGTATGGCGCGGGCATCGCCTGCGATTGGTGCGAGTGGCGTCTCGCGATCACTGCACGCGGTGAACGTGAGTACTAGTACACAAGCGACCGCCGCTCGTTGCGCATGCGAAGTGATATATGAAAGCAAGGGTGACATGAGAGTCGAGACCGAGTTGAAGGAGCGCGAAGTACCACAGATCACTCACGAGCGCTCGTCGTGGTGGTCCACCGCTGGACGAAAGCGCAGCGCTTCGCCCAGATGTTCGCGCGTGACGGCATCGACATCGTCGAGATCCGCGATAGTGCGTGCCACGCGCAGAATGCGATGATAGGCGCGCGCCGATAGCGACAGCTTATCGGCGGCGCGAACAAGCAGTGCGCGCGCGTCTGCGTCGAGGCGCGCCACCGGTGCCAGGAGTCGTGTTGGTGCGGACGCATTGGTGAGTCCCGCGTCGTCGCCGCTGCGAAGCGCCGAAGCCGATCGTGCGTAGCGCACTCGCTGGCGACGTCGCGCAATGATCACGCGATCTCGCACGCCGCTCGATCGTTCGGCAGGCTGATGCGAAGCAAGCGCCTCGGGTAGGACGCGCTGAACGTGCACGTGCAAATCGATGCGGTCCGCCAACGGTCCCGAGAGTCGCGCGCGATGTCGTTCGATATCCGCAATGGAGCAGCGGCAGGCGCGATCGGTGCTGCCCGCAAAGCCGCAGGGACATGGATTGCTTGCCGCGATCAGTGAAAAGCGCGACGGAAACCGAATGGCGCGCGCCGCGCGTGCAACGACCACGACGCCGTCTTCAAGCGGTTGCCTCAGCGACTCCAGCGTGCTGCGGGGAAACAGCGACAGCTCATCAAGAAACAACACGCCTCGATGCGCGAGGCTTACCTCACCCGGCCTTGGCCATGAACCACCGCCAACCAAACCGGCCGTAGAGATCGAGTGATGCGGCGCGCGGAACGGACGGTGTGTTCCCTGTGCCATCGCCCCCTGCGCATCACCCAGTAATCCCGCGACTGAGTGAATCGCCATGACGTCTAGGATCTCATCGTCGTCGAGCGGCGGAAGGATGCCAGGTAGGCGTCTCGCCAACATCGTTTTTCCCGCGCCCGGCGGACCAACGAGCAGTGCATTGTGCGCACCAGCCGCAGCGATTTCGAGCGCCCGCACGGCCATCTCTTGTCCGACGACGTCGCCTAAGTCGGGCATTTCGTCCAATCGGATCGTCGGATTGTGCACGCGCGGCGCGGCGCGAAGCGATTGATCGCGCAACGCACCAACCAATTCAAGTACGGTCGTCGCCGTCGCGACGCGCGCATTGGGAACGCGCAGCGCTTCAGCCACGTTGTCAGGCGGCACGATAAGCAGAAGATCGCTGGTCGCTGACACGTGTCGCGCCACAGCAAGCACACCGCGCACTGCGCGCAGCTGTCCATCGAGTCCCAGTTCTCCAATCGCACACACGCCCTGCAGCGCGTCCACCGGCAGCTGTCCGCTGGCCGCGAGCAGAGCGAGTGCGATCGGCAAATCGAATGCCGTGCCTGATTTTGGTGTGTCGGCGGGCTGGAGGTTCACGGTGATCCTTCGCGGCGGCACGGCGAACCCTGAGTTGGCGAGAGCCGCCCCGACGCGGTCTCTGCTCTCCTTCACCGCCGTCGCGGCCAATCCCACAAGCGTCCACTGAGGTAGCCCGTTGGCTACATGCACCTCGACGATGATGTCGAGGGCGTCAATGCCGAGTACGGCGGCGGAATGTGCGGCGGCGAGCATGATGTAGCGTAGCGCGCTGCGATGTTGGAATTATCATCGTAATATTCTGGTGCGGTGCTTTCTGTTGCATGTCGCGAGGACATCGTCGTCGCAGCGCTTTCGCAGAACTCTTTATGCCGACGATCGGTCGCACTTGTGGTGTTACCTTGGGATTTCGCGCGCGTCGCGCGATGCACGTCGCGTTCGCGTGTGTCGCACTGATGTCGAGTGCGCGCGGTTCGGCGCTCGCGCAAACTGCGGCCGGCGTGAATCCATTGTTACCGGGACCAAAGCCGCCTGCCGCAGCGAGCGGCCTGCGTGCGGCAGTCGGCGAATACGATCGCAACGGCGCAGTCGTGTTCGTGATTGAAGACAGCGCGCGCCTGTTTCTGGTCGACACGGCAAAGTCTTCAGCGTCGCGTGCGCGAACCACTGCACAAGCGATCGCGCGCGCACATCTCGTAAAGCAGACTGTCGGGCCGGCGGCTGGAACCAATCAGCTGCGCGTGACACCGGTGCGCAGCGTAGCCGACGTTCGGCGCGAGGCGATGGCGGCATCGCCGCCGGTCGAAAAGCCACCAGCCAAGGTTTCCGATTTGGTAGAACTCGTGACTCTCGACAAATCGATCAAGCTCGAAATTCGATACGCGACGACCAACAATTTCCTTGGCACGAAGTTTTACGATGAAGCGCGCGCGTTCATGCAGCGTGCGCCCGCCGAGGCAGTGGTGCGAGCGCATCGCGCGCTCAAACCACTAGGCTATGGCGTGCTGATTCACGATGCGTATCGCCCGTGGTACGTCACCAAAATGTTTTGGGATGCGACGCCGGTCGACAAACATTGGCTGGTCGCGAATCCTGCCGATGGATCCAAGCACAATCGCGGCGCCGCAGTCGATCTGACGTTGTACGACTTGAAAAGCGGCCGCGTCATTGAAATGCCCAGCACGTACGACGAAAGCACTGGACGCGCGTACGCGAACTATCCCGGCGGAACCGCGCTCCAACGGTGGCATCGTGCGCTGTTACGCAACGCGATGGTCGCCCAAGGCTTTGTCATCAATCCGTCGGAGTGGTGGCACTTTGACTATTCGAGTTGGCAGGATTACGGCATCGGCAACGTCGCGTTCGACAAGATTGCGCGGTAGCGAAACGATCAGTGCGTCGCGTGCTGTAGCACACGACCGGCTTTCACACCCGTCGGTTTCCCGGCGCTTACGGCAACTCGCCCGTTGACGATCACCGTCTCGATCCCTACCGGATACTGATGCGGCTCGGCGAATGTGCTTTGATCTTTGACGATCGCGGCGTCAAACACCACGACGTCGGCAAATGCACCAACCTTCAGCACGCCGCGATCGGTAAGGCCAAGTCGCGCTGCGGGCATCGCCGTCATCTTGTGTACGGCTTGTGGCAACGTGAGCACATGCTGCACGCGCACGTACTCGCCTAACACGCGCGGAAATGTACCGTATGCGCGTGGATGCGGATGTCCGTCGCCAGGCTGTGATAATCGACCGTCACTCGCAATCATCGTTTGCGAATATGCCATGATGCGTCGGACATCGCCCTCGTCGAGCACATGATAAATCGCGTTTGCACCGCCGTTGTGCATCGCTTCAAGAACGAGCGTAGCACCCGTGGCGGGCGTCGGTGGCATCTTGCGACGAATCGCCCAGTCTTTGAGCGTTTTTCCTTCCAGTGACTTGTCCCACTTCACCGACGAGAATTGCACGCGCGCCAAATCGCCACCGCCGCGATCGTTGACGATGTTGTCGATAATGCCGCGCACGATGCTGTCTTTAAGTGCGGGAATTGCAAGGCGCTTCTCGAACTCCTTGTCGCCACCGGCCATCGCCCACGACGGCACGAGCACGCCGATGCCCGTGTGCGTTGCCGTGTAGGGATACTGATCAATCATGACATCAGTGCCCGCTTTGCGCGCACT
>JANXUN010000455.1 GCA_025356185.1 Gemmatimonadaceae bacterium | reverse complement strand
TGCAGCCCGGAGGACGTTTTCAGACGCGCTCGATCCCCTTCGTGTACCTGTTTCCGCCGCCTTCCGAGCGGCGAAAACCGTAGCCGCGAATCTCACGCTCGTGTTTGCAGTCCAACGGCGCGGTAGTTTGACTCCGAATCGCTGGTCCGCGACGTATTGTAGGCGACCTCCGCATCACGACGGCGGCCCATCGCTTCGTGATGTCCCGCTTCCCGGTCTCCACCGGCCACTCGTGCGAATCGTCTCATGATCAAAAAAATCCTGCTCGTCATTGTCGTGCTCGTTGTCTGCATTTGCGGCTATGCGGCGTTCCAGCCCGACAACTTCTCGGTCGAACGCCACATCGCCATCAATGCGCCGGCGGACAAAATCTTCGCCAACATCAACGACTTTCACGCGTGGCAAGCGTGGTCGCCGTGGGCCAAGCTCGATCCCGCAATGAAACTCACCATCGCTGGCGCACCCAACGGCAAAGGCGCCACCTACGACTGGGAGGGCAATTCCGACGTGGGCAAAGGGCACATGGAAATCACAGATGCGACCGCGCCGAGCAAGGTTGTCATTAAACTCGACTTCATGACGCCGTTTGAAAGCCACAACGTCACCGAGTTCACCATGGCGCCCGCGGCCACAAGCACCGACGTCACGTGGTTGATGCACGGTCCGTCACCGTACGTGTCTAAATTGATGGGCGTGTTCATGTCGATGGACAAGCTGATCGGAAAAGATTTCGAAAACGGTCTGACCAACCTCAAGGCTGTCGCTGAGAAGTAGTCATCGTTCGCACGGAACCCTTTCGTTGACACCGCCATGACCGACTCACTGCGTCACGCGCTCGCCGGCCATTACGCCGTTGAACGCGTGCTCGGTCGAGGCGGCATGGCGACGGTGTATCTCGGCCGCGATCTCAAACACTCGCGACCCGTCGCGATCAAAGTGCTGGATCGCGACGTCACGAGCCTGGTCAGCGTCGATCGGTTTTTGCAGGAAGTGCGCGTGATGTCGACACTGCAGCATCCGCATATTCTGCCCTTGTTCGATTCGGGCGACGCCGCGGGTGAACTGTATTATGTGATGCCGTTTGTTGAGGGTGAAACTCTGCGCGCGCGCATCGATCGGGATGGGCGTGTTTCCGTCGACGATGCGATGCGCATCACCCGCGAAGTCGCTTCGGCGCTCGACTTTGCGCATCGGCGCGGTGTCGTGCACCGCGATATCAAACCCGAAAACGTCTTGCTGTCTGATGGGCATGCGCTCGTGGCCGACTTTGGTATCGCGCGCGCGCTCACGGCCGAACACAGCTCGAAGACTGCACTGACGGCGACGGGCGTAGCAATCGGAACGCCCGCGTACATGAGTCCCGAGCAAGCCGCTGGCGAAACGGTGGATGGTCGCACCGACATTTACGCACTGGGCGCAGTGCTGTACGAAATGCTGTCGGGCGACCCGCCGTACAGTGGCCCGTCGGCGCACGCGGTGCTCGCGCGCGTGCTCACAGAGCAGCCGCGTGAGTTGATGACCGTGCGCGCGGACATCGCACCAGCAATCAGCACTGCGGTGCACAAAGCCATGTCACGCGAAGCAAACGATCGCTTCGCGACTGGAATGGATTTCGCACGCGCACTGGACAGCGCCATCGGCGGCACCAAACCCACGGTCGCGAAACGATCACAGCTGTCCACCTGGTTAACCGCGGTCGCCGTAGTACTTGTCGGAGCGCTGATCGTTTTGTGGCGCATGAACGCCGTGTCAAATAGCGCGTCAACGAACGTGCGCGTGGTGGTTGTGCCATTCCGCGAGTCAGGCGACGCTGGCAGGCCCGGATTTGTCGCGGGGCTGACATCGGCACTGCGCGCGGACCTCGCCACCTTGCCGCACGTGGATGTTGTGGCGGGGACGAGCGTTGACGCGCTGGGCGATTCCGCGCGCATTCCGCGCTACGTTGCCGAACAGCTTCACGCCACGCACGTGCTCTCTGGCACAGTCCAGTGGGAGCGCGCCGCGGACAGCAGTGTACGTGTTCGCGTTGTGCCCGAGCTGATCGATGTGTCGCGCGCACGTGATACGGTCCGCACCGGCACCGCAATTGAGCTCGCGCTGGACGACCTGTTTAACACGCAATCGCGCGTGTCTGCGCAAATCGCGTCGTCGTTGGGCGTGTCGCTGAGCGCCGACGCGGCAACGCGATTGGCGCGACCACCAACGCGCAATCGCGATGCGTTCGAAGCGTATGTGCGAGCAAGCTTGCCCGGCGAAACGCATGCTGAGTCGTTTCTCCAGCAGGCCGTCGCACTCGACTCCACGTTTGCATTGGCATGGGCAAACCTCGGCTTCCGGTCGGCCCTCAAATACCCGGGCACTTTTGATCCTGCGGTGGCCGAGCTCGCGGGTCGTGCATCGGCCCGCGCCATGGCACTTGATAGTAACAGTGAGCAGTCGCAGATCGCACGCTCGCTCTATGAGCGGCACGTGACCCGAAACTTCGCAGCGGCAGTCGCGCACGCGCGCACG
>JANXUN010000439.1 GCA_025356185.1 Gemmatimonadaceae bacterium | reverse complement strand
CGCCATCAAGCGATCGCTAAACGGAAAGAGCGGCGCCATTTCTGCGCGCTGCTTTTCTTGGCGATCGACCAAGTCTTGGTTGTAACGCAAATGATTGTCGAGCAGCACGTAGTCTGCTTTGCCTTCGTGCGAGAGTTTATCGAAGTCGATTTCGCGGAGTCGCGTACGCCATGATGTGTAAAACGCGCGCAGTCGTTTGCGTTGATCGGGCGAGTCCACGCCATCGTAGCGACGACTAATCACACCTTGGTCAGCCTGATATCGCTCTACGACCTCAGCGAGTTCGCTTCCCTTACTTGCCACGATGGTTGGCAGCTTGGGCACCGACGCGAGCGGGTCCGTCGGAAACGGCACCTTGGTTTGAATCGCGCGATCTTGCGCGCTGGCGACCGATGCCACGAGCAGCGCGCTCGCACACCATGTGAGCGCGCGAAAAGCGTTGAGAGTTTGAACAGGCGTCACGAGTAAATCTCCTTCGTAGGTCAACAGGTTGCGACGAACGCGTGCGTACACGGGTGTTCGCGCGATCAGAAAACTATTTCGCCGGGGTCCATTCGCGATACCACGCGGTCATCGCGCGTTCGAGCCCCGTTTTACTCGCCATCCACTCGCCGAGTGCCACTGGGACTGTGTACGCAGCCGCGACGTCCTGCGCCGATTTGCCGGCGTCGTGTCCGCGCTTGGCTGATGCGCCAAGATCGTTGAGTAGGTCGAGATAGCGCTGTACGGCGGCGTGATTCGCCATCGCGCCATGTCCAGGGACAAACGCATGTTTCGTGCGCGTGGCCAGCGTTGACATCGATGCGATCAGTCTCGTCGGTGTCGCGTCGACAAAGTTCGGGAACATACCGTTCCAGAGCAAATCACCCGCAAACGTGATGTTGGCATCGTCATCAACAAGTGCGATATCGCTTTTCGTATGCCCCATGAGTGACACGAGCGAAATTTTGCGATTCCCCAGATCGATGACGCCAGGTTTGTCGGCATTCACAATCACGACATCGGCGAACGCGCGCACGAGTCCGTCGTCTTTAGTGGGTGCAACGGGCCCGCCGCTTAACGCCCATTCTTTTGTGGTTGCGGTGGCGCGCAGCGTCGGTGTGCGGGTGCTCGCGCTAGTGCTTTTATAACCGTCGACGCCCGCAGCGTGATCGCTGTGATAATGCGTGAGCACCACGTGCGTCGGCCAGCGCCCGGTCAGCGCACGTGCTTGCTCGGCCAGCCACGTCGCGCCGGCGGGTTTGTAAAATCCTTCGACCGCAATCACGCCATCACGACCGGCGATGATGCCGCCGTTGGAGAATGTGGTGCGATCGCCGCCGAGTGGCGTTGATACGAGCGCCCAGGTATCGGCGGCGATGGCGTCGAGGCGCGCGAAGGGCGCCGTCGTCACGGTCGGATTCGCTGGGGCCGTCCACGCCATTCGCGTCGCCGCGCGCGCGCATGCGGACATGAGCAGCACGTGTGCGACGCAGCCGCCTGAGACGGTGAGAAATTCTCGTCGAGTTGTCATGCTTTATGGTATCGCTGAAATAGCAAACCTGCAGTTGTTTGACAACATTCGTCTTGGATCCGCTGGCGGATGTGCAAGGTGATCATGATCGTTGCGCCGCCCGACGTCGTATTTCGCACGCTCATCACGCCATCCCTTGTCGATGTGTGGTTTGACGGCAAGGGGAGTGTCATTGAACCGCGCGTCGGTGGCCGCTATTCAATCAATTGGCGTTACACGGTTGACGGTCGCGAATTCGACGCCGGTCCTACCCGTATTCTCGAATACATCGAGAACGAATTACTCACGCTGGATTGGATGGATTGGCGCGGTGATATCAGCGTGCAACCGCAAACCATCAGCTTTCGCTTGGAGCGCGTCGACGATAAAACCCGCGTGACGTTTGTGCACGCGGGCTTTGAACGAACGGCGGATATCGGCGACTATCTGTTTGGATGGTCGGAGTACACGACGAAGTTGCGCGAGGCAGTTATGGCGCGCACGTGAGCAGACCTGAGAGCTGATTG
>JANXUN010000425.1 GCA_025356185.1 Gemmatimonadaceae bacterium | reverse complement strand
GCGTGTCGGTTACCACCAACGCCAGCGGTGTGTACCAGATCACCGGCCTCACCGGCAGCGTCACAGTAACCATCACCGGTCAGAATCTCACATGCACGCCGATCACCCGCACCGTCGTCATTGTAATCGGCAGCAACGTTGCGATTGACTTCCAGTGTGATCGTCCGGTCACTGGGTTCATTGGAGGTCGTCTAACGTGGGATGGCGGATCGTTTGTGAATCAGCAGATCTCTGTCGGCGGACAGACCGTGCGCACAGCAACTGATGGCACGTTCTTGATCAGCGGGCTCACGCCGGGCTCGTATACAGTGACGTTGGTCGGCGTTCCCAGCACAGCCGTCTGCCCGACTACGTCGGTGACGGTCACCGTGACCATAGGGAACACAACCACGGTGAACTTCTCGTGCACGACGCTGACATTCAACATCACTTTCAGCTTTAAAGACTGGATTCATTTCAACGGATTCAGTGTGATTTGCTTTAACTTCGCGACGTCGCCAGTGCAGGCCAACACGCCGTTCACAACGATGGCGACCGGTCCAAGCGTGCAGTCCGGCGCTCAAAACGGCATGACGAGCGCCACAGGTGTAGGAACCGTACGCTACAACATCGGATTGTTTGGCTCATACACCATTATCGTGAACATTCTGAACCAGACGTCAACTACCAGCGTCAACGTCACCAGCAACGCGGGGAACTGTCCCTCGCAGTAGCGAAACGGCTTGGCGGTTTTCGATGCCCACTCGGCCCGTGCGATCATTTGACTCGCACGGGCCGAGTCGCGTCGGTACCTTAGGGGATCGCTTCTGCCGCAGTACGACGCGGACGGCCGAGTGTAGCCTTTTATCGCTGAGTGTACCGTTGCGTTTTGGAGGAGTTCAGGGGTGGGCGATCGCGGTTGGCGCGCTCGCGTTTCAGGGGGCTGCGCGACCGGCGTCGACCTCGTGGGACCGGCGCGTGGTGGACGTCGCACAGGTAGGCGACGCTCGCAGCGAACTCGCGCACGGCTACGTGGGAGAGAAGGCGACTCGTGGCGAGAAGGGTGGTGTCACCTTTCGTCACGCGAGCGGATTCATGAGGTTTGCGCTCACCACGTTCGAAGATACTGAGGTGACCGTCGCGTGTTCGTTTGTTGCGACCGACAGCCTTGAGCACCGGTTTGACGTGATTGTTGAAGACAGCTTGGTCGCGACGCGCACGTGGAAGGCGCCTGCCGCGATTCAGTCAGTCGCATCGGATGCCGTTACGGCCTCGTTCATTGTTGAAGTCACCGTGCCGTTCGCGCTGACGAAGGGAAAGAACAACATCGCGGTGACCCTGCGTGCGCGCGACGGACAAACGCCGGCGTTGCGCGAGATTCGCACGATTCAAGATCATTTAGAAGATCGTTCCGATGTCGCGTTGATTATTCATTCACAGAACAGGTCAGGAGTGGTTCGATGAGTTTGCCTACTCGAGTGTCTGCCGCGCTGCGCGGTCCGCTCACGTTCTCGGCGGCTGCCTTGCTATTGAGCGCACAGGCGCACGCGCAATCAAGCAAGTCCGCGCCAAGCAAAGCGTTTCCGCTCACGCGTCCCGAACTAACCGACTACGCCGAGACCAGTCGCTACGACGAAGTGATCGCGTACATGAGGCAGATGGCGGCGGCCAATCCGCAAATTCATCTCACGACGTACGGCTATACATATGAGGGACGTCCGCTGCCGTTGGCAGTGATTGGTGCACCGGGCGCGACGGCCGAACAGGTGCTCGCGACAAAAAAAACTCGCGTGTACATCCAGGGCAACATTCACGCCGGTGAAGTCGAAGGCAAAGAAGCGTTACTGTGGTTGCTGCGCTCGATTGCGAAGGGCGAGCGCAACGAGTGGCTCAAGACGACGGTGTTGTTGATCAATCCGATTTACAACGCGGATGGCAACGAGCGCGTGAACGTCACCAATCGCGGCAGCCAGGCGGGTCCGGTTGGCGGTATGGGCACGCGTGAGAATGCGTTGGGGCTCGATCTCAATCGCGACGGCACGAAGTTGGAGACGGCCGAGGCGCGGTCGCTTTCGTCGTTGTTGACGCGCTATCAGCCGCACGTGGCGATGGATTTGCACACGACCGATGGGAGTTCGAACAGCGGGTTCAACATGACGTACGAAACGTCACTCAGTCCCAACAACTCAAAAGCAGAAATGAGTTTGTTGCGCGAGACGCTGTTGCCGCTTATCACCAAGAATGTGA
>JANXUN010000412.1 GCA_025356185.1 Gemmatimonadaceae bacterium | reverse complement strand
AACGAAGCACGGATCCGATTGGTTTTATTACGGCGGTGTGTCGGGCAACGGTGCCGATCGTGCGTGGCGTTCGGATGCGGAGCTGGCGAAGCCCCGCTACACGTCAACGCTGTTTGGCGTGCGCAATATTTTGGGATTGCTCACAGAGACGTATTCGTACGCATCGTTCAAAACGCGCATCACCGAGACGTATTGGTTCTTAGAAGAGACGCTCACGTGGATCTCGGCGAACGGCGAGAAAGTGCGGAGCACGGTCGATGCGGCAAACAAAGAATCAATTGTCGGACAGCAGCTCGCGGTGCGTCAACAGTTGGTCAAAGCGCCGGACCTCAAACAGATCGCGTTTGCACCGACGGTGTCCACACGCAATCCGTACGTTGCCGATAGGCCATATCGATTGCGCGTAGCAACAGCGGTCACCTATGAAGCGCTGCCGTTTTACGGAACCGCCGAGCCGACGGAAACGAGCATGGCGCCGCGGGTATGGGTGATTCCGAATACGGCGGGCGGCGAAACGGCACCTGCTGCACCGGGTGGTGCACGTGCAGGCGCGATTCCGGGACAAATTCCTCCTGGTGGTGGTCGCGGCGGCGGTGGTGGCGGGTTTGGCGGCGGTGGTGGCGGAACGCCGACTGCACGCATGATTGCGGCAGTGTCTGATCGTCTTGAAGCATCGGGGGTCAAGTTTACCGTGACCGACAAAGAGATCGCATTCAAAGGCGATCGATATAAAATCGCGACGAATACGATGGTCGATCGCGAGTATCAGGGCACGCACAAAGCGCGCACGCTGACGGGCGCATGGGAAGCGGCGGAGCAGACGCTGCCCGTGGGCTCACTGATCATTCCGATGGATCAACCGCTCGCGCGGTATGCATTTATTCTGCTCGATCCGCGTTCGGACGACGGATACATGCAGTGGAATATTTTGGATGCGGTATTGGGGACGAATCCTGCGCCGCAGTATTACCCGATTTTGCGGTCGATGAACGCGGTGGGAAATTGAAGCTGGCCGCTGGCAACTGAGGCCGGTAAGAACTGGCATCTCGTAACTGGACCCTCGAAACTCTGAACTTTGGTTGAACTCTTCCGGCATCGCGCGCGACGCTGGCCAGTTAACAAAAGTTCAGAGTTTCGAGGGTTCAGTTGTCAGCCACCAGTTCCTAAATGCACCAGTTGCGAGTTGCGAGTGCTCATTATTGCTTGGCGTACGCCTGCGTTTTTCCAGTACGCCCGTTCGTGATCGTAAAACTGCCGTCGGCTTTGGCTGACAGTTTAAGCCAGGTGTTGGTGCGCTCGTCGAGATTCGCAATGCGATCGTCACTGACGTTCATCGCACCGTCATTCAATGACGTGTGCAGCTGCCACACATCGATGTTAGGCATCGTGCGCAACGTTGCGAACGTTTCGGCCGCGCCGCCTTTCTTTGCACCGTTGTTAAAGATCGCGACACGTGGTTTAATCGACGTGAACATTGCCGGATCGGCGGCGTCGACACCGGCGTGATGTGCGACCAGATACGCGCTTGCGTTGCCGATGAGGTTGTGAGGACAGGTGAGCGCGAACAGTGCCGGTCCGCTTAAGTCGCCGACATCGAGAAACGAAAACGCCCCGTATTGCAGTCGCACGCCCGTACTGCGCGGATTCTCTGTTTTTTCCTGCGCCGGAAGCCCACTGCCAACGCACGAGCGATTGGGTTGTAGCGATGCGCCGCGAGCGCGAGGGATGGGCGCGGTCAGCGTGGCGCCGACCGACGAGACGATAAACGCGTCGACGCCCACCAGCGGCAACTTGTCACCCGGCTTTGGCGAGAGATGGCGCGACAGTCCGCGCCGCGCGATGTATGCGTCGTACACCGCCTGCGTTCCGGGAACTGCGGCGTCAACATCGGCGCTCGGTTTGTCATGATCAATGAACGCGCGAATCGGCAACAGCTGCGCGAGTTCAGGAACGCCGCCCGCGTGATCGGCATGGTAGTGGGTGAGCATCAAGAAATCGATGCGCTGGATCTGTGCATCGTGCGCGGCGGCAAGTATTCGTTGCGCATCGCGCGCTTCGGTGGGGTCACCGGCCTTGGATGCGAAGGTTCCGTCTCCGGGAAAGCCGGTATCGATCAGGAGCGTCTGGCCAGCCGGCGTGACAACGAGCGTCGACTGGCCGCCTTCGACGTCAATGAAATAGATGTCAAGCGTGGAGCGAGTGGTGGCCGGACGCGCATTTTTTGCCGCTGGCGTGGGCGCGCGTTGAACGTACATCACATTTGTGATACAGGCGAAAAACAACACGGACGAGTACACTCGAGTTCGCTGCATCAGGCGTGTGGTCATGGTCTTACGGCCTTCGCGGAAAAATGGTTATCGATGCCGATGTCACAACTTTAAATCTTTGCACGAAGCGGAAATCAATCAGCGAGTTTCAGCGGGCAGCTCCCGCAGCGACGCGCCCATCGCATCGACGATCCGATCCGCGTCGTCGACGGTCAGTGTCATCGGTCCGCGCAACTTGATCACGTTGTGAAACGGTCCGTCCGTACCCGCCAGCACGCCCCGTGCACGCATCCGATTCACCACGAAGTCCGCCGCAACCGGCGCTGGCGATCGTGTCTCGTGATCGCGAACCAGCTCCACGCCTAAAAAAAGTCCGGAGCCGCGCACATCGCCGATGATATCGTAACGCGCACCGAGCGACTGCAGCGCGCGCTTGAGGTGCGCACCAACGATCAGCGCATTGTGTTGCAGTTGTTCGTCCTGTGTCACTTGCAACGTGGTTTTTCCTGCCACACACGCGGCGGTGCTTCCGCCAAACGTGCTAAAGAACTCCATACCATTGTCGAATCGTTCGGCGATTGCACGCGTCGTAATCACCGCACCCATCGGATAGCCATTCGCAATCGGCTTTCCGAGCACAACAACGTCCGGCACGACATCGTGCTGTTCAAACGCCCAGAAGTGCGTGCCGATGCGGCCGAACCCTGTTTGCACTTCGTCGGCGATACAGACGCCACCCTCGGCACGCACACGTGCATACACGTTTGCGAGGTATCCGTTGGGAAGCATGATCTGGCCGCCGACGCTCGGACACGTTTCCGCGATGTATCCGCACAATCCGCGACCTGACGCACGCACCGATTCAATCACAGCGCCGACGTGCGATGCAAACCACGCGCCCGCATCACCCTGCACATCGCCACAGCGATACACGTCGGGAATGAGTGTCGTGTGTACCCAATCTGGAGCGCCCTGCCCGCCCGGACCCGCGTGCTTGTATGGACTAATGTCGATGAGCGTCGTGGTGTGACCGTGGTACGCCGACTCCATCACGATCAGGTCGCGCTGCTGCGTGAACGTCCGCGCCAATCGCAACGCGAGCTCGTTCGCCTCACTACCTGACGCCGTGAAGTAGCACACGCACAGCGGCACCGGAAACGTCGCGACGAGAGCGTCGGCAAATGCGGTGAGCTGATCCTGCAAATAACGCGTGTTCGTGTTCAATACCGCAAGCTGGTCGCTAACCGCACGAACGACGCGCGGATGCGAGTGCCCCACATGCGCGACGTTGTTGTATGCGTCGATGTAGCGGTGTCCAACGTCGTCATACAAATACTGCCCGATGCCGCGCACGATATTGAGCGGGTTCGTTCCGTATGAGACGCTCACGTTGCCGCCAATGCGCGCGCGACGTAACTCGGCGATGTCTCGCGTCGTCGTGCGGTGGGGCAGTCGCGTCTCCGGAATGCCCAGAATGAGGTTGGGATCTGGGCACACGCTGCGCCACACCGGCAGTTGACTCGCTCGCACCGCTCCGTCGACGTTGCACGGCACGTCGAACATGTCGGTGATGAGTTGCATGTGCACGTGCGCCCACCAATGGCCGTTTGTCGGCGCGCTGCCTATTCGCGCGAACTCAGATCCTTTCGTGACGCGCTGTCCCACTGCCAAACCGTCTAGCGAATCGCGCGTGAGGTGTCCGTACAACGTGTAAAAAGTGACCGGCTCAGTGTCGGTGGTTTCGTGGCGCAGGACAATGACGGGGCCGTAGTCGTGATGTGCATCGGCGTCTTCGAAGCCGTGCACGATGCCGTCCATTGGCGCGCGCAATGGTGAGCCAGACGCGAGCGACAGATCGAGGCCGATGTGCACCGTGCGCGGTTCTTGCGACCGCGGTTCGTTTGGCCAGTGATAGATTAGACGCGGCTCGCAGTAACCGCCCGCACCAATCGACGCACCGTGTTCACGCAGCACACTCGCGATGCGCGCATCGAGCGCGGTTGGCTCGTTGTACGTCGGGTCGCTGGCGATGAGCGCGCTCCCGACACTAAAGTCGAGCGGCGCGACTGGTGTGTGTCGCAGATCGCATCCGAGCACGGGTGCGAACTCGTGCTGATGCGCAGCCAGCCAGCGCGTCACGCGATCCGCATGGGGAACCGGTGACAATCCACACGCCGCACGAAGCGTGTAGTGCGCGAATCGCGGATGAATCGCGGCGATTGTTGGTAACGTGCGCTGAATCGCCGCCTGACTAATGCCCAGATACGACGAATCGGGGCGCGCCGCCATCTGCTCCGCCGCGACACACACGCTCATGCACAACCGCATGCACATCAAGCTGAACAGCAGTGCAATTTCTTGTTCAGTCAGCGGGAACAGGGCGTGATAGCCTGCGGCTACGCGCGCAGCGGCGGCCAACGGGTCGTCCGCATGCAACGCAACGTACGCCATGGCAATCGCGACATTGTTTACCGTATGGCTGAACACCATGTCGCCAAAGTCCACAATACCCGTGACGCGTTGCGTGGCTGCGTCTGCCAGAATATTGAAATCATTGGCGTCGCTGTGAATCACACTGCGTCGCAGCATCGGCAGCACGGGCGCGACATGCTCCTGATGCCACGCCGCACAACGCCTGATGCTCTCGCGTAACATCACATCACGCACAAGCTCAACGCGCTGCGCGACGACGTCTTGCGCGCGCGCGAGATCCCAATGAAATGTGCGATGCAGCGCAGGATGATCAAATCCAACCAGCGCCGCGTCCAACGCTCCGAGCGCCGCGCCGACATCGTGACGCAGGGCGTCGGTGTGCAGCGCGATGTCGCCGAGTGGGCGACCATCGAGTACCGTGATCAGACGGACGAAGTGCGTG
>JANXUN010000403.1 GCA_025356185.1 Gemmatimonadaceae bacterium | reverse complement strand
CCTGGACCGATCTCGATAACCGTGCGGTCGGCCAGCGGACCGAGCGCATCAACGATGGCTTCGAGCACGCGTTCGTCGCGCAAAAAGTGTTGACCAAATCGTTTGCGCGGTGGTGGAAGCGGCGCTGGCGGTCGTCGTGTTTGACGCATCAGCTGCGGAGACGATCGACAACGACGGCTGCAAGATCATCGCGCAGCGGCACGCCGCGCACGTGTCCGTCAACGACGGCGAACATGGCCTGCAGGATATCGTCCGGCGATTGCTGCTGCGTCATGCCGCTCAGCACTTCGAGAATGCGTGCTTCACCAAGTCGCGCGTCACGCGAATCACGCGCGTCGGCGAGTCCATCGGTAAACAGCACGAGTCGATCGTTATGTCGCCACGTCATCACGCACTCTTCGATCGAATCGTCGCTAAACCCCAACGGCGGTGCGATGGCGGCGAGTCTCGTGCACTCACCATTACCGCTCAAGCGAAACGCGTGCGGATGTCCGGCGTTTGCGAAACGCAATTCGCCCACGCGACTATCAATCACGGCGTAGCAGAGACTGAGCGACATCTCGGTCGATGCCAGTTCGTCGGCGAGTGAACGTTGCACAGCCTCAATCGCTATCGATGGGTCAAACGCTGCCTGCACGTGAATTGCCGCGGCGCTGAGTGCAAGCGCCATTACCAAGGCCGCTTGGTAACCGTGCCCTGCAACGTCGCCAATCAACACGCCAGTTCGATCGCGATCGAGACGCGCAAGCAAAAAGAAATCACCACCGACACTTTCTGCGGGAACAACGCGTGCTGCAGCGCGCGCTTCGGGCGCAACGACACTCGTTCGCGGCAGCAGTTTGAGCTGTAAGTCGTGCGCGAGCCGCATCTCACGTTCGAGCTGTTGCCGCTCCACCGCCGCGCGCACCAACGACGCATTGTGCATTGCCGTGCCGATTTGCGTGCCTACCGCGCTGGCGAGCTTGCGGTCGCCCGCACTAAACGCCTTGCCCGCGCGATGACCGCCGAGTACCAGCACGCCGAGCGGCACGCTGCAGACCCCGTCGAGCGTCGGTGCGCCGAGACGTCGCGACGTAATCGCAGGGTGTGGTCCCGTAATACCGATTCCCGTACTCGGGCGGGTGATCGCGACTGCGAGTAGCGCATCACCGTCGGCCGCGAGCGTGGGGTCGGCATCGCGTGCAGCAACTCCTTCTTCACTGCACACACCAGCCGATCGATACGCGCGCACCGCAACGTGCGACGACGCATCGAGCGACACGTCAGGATACGCCGTATCGCCGAGCCCCATCGTTGCGATAGGCGTGAGTCGCATCTTTCGTATACTCGCCCGCAAGAACACCGCTCGCGTCGCGCCGACTGTCATTGCGAGCTCACGCAACAGCGTATCTGCGACATTCTCCACAGACGTCGTGCCACCAAGCAGTTCACTGATGGCGTACAGCAGATTGATCTCTTCGTAGCGCTCGGTCAACTCGTGTGCGGCGCCATCGCGCTCATGCGCGATGCGGCGAAGCAACGGAATAATGCGTGCAAGTAGTCGATCCGATTCGGTCGTGCCGCCCGGCTCGACAATCAACCACCCCACACTGTCGTTCGTGCTTGCGAGTTGGGCGACCAACTGATTGACGCGCGCCCATGCCGTGACGTCCCACGCGGAGGGTCCCGGCTGCGTGCGCGTGGCGAACTCTGACGACGACGCCCCGAGCAGCATCGGTTCGACTTGCGCGTTCTTGCGTTCCCAGAGTGCCGCCTCTCGCCCGGTGGCCTCGCGAAACGCGGCCAAGAGGGCGGCGACTTCGTTCATGCTCGATGCAGGATCAATCGCATCGTGTGGCGTCGCTGTGCCGTGGGTTGCACACTCTCCACCGCGTCCATCAGCGACCGCATCAAAAACAATCCACGTCCGTCTTCACGATCGAGCCAATCCGCGTCGTCGGGCGCACGGTGTTCCTGCGCCATGTCAAACCCTGCTCCTTCGTCGCTGACTTCGACCGTCAGGCAGTGCGATTCGAGTGCGATGACGACCTGTACGGAC
>JANXUN010000379.1 GCA_025356185.1 Gemmatimonadaceae bacterium | reverse complement strand
CGCGAGGCAATGCGCGCGGCCTGCGCGTCTGGGATAGACCACGCACGCACAGGCAGTTGAACGTACAGAAGGACTTTCATCTCACGTGGCGAAGAAATTCACGAACGAAGCCCACACCGCGTCCGGTAAGCTGTTGTGGTCCAAAGTGCACTACCAACGCGTTAATAGTGTCCTCCGCCAATTGAAACTCAAACTGGATGCTGTCGTCGTCACGCAGCATAAAGCGACGCGCGCCGATGGATACTATCTCATTTGGCGTGTCGCCATCGTTGATGCAGCAGTACGCGCTCGATTTGATCGGCCGGTGCATCCACGTGGTTCCCGTCGGTGTTCGAGAGCACCGCAAGGGTAAGCGCGCGACGAAAGCCGTGCGTGCACATGGAAAAGGCGACTGTTTAATGCGCTGAAGAAAGTACGTCGTCCAGCGTTGTCTGTGGCACGTTCAAAAGAGCACCCCCGCGCGTCGTTTGGAAAGTCTGGTTCGTCGTGTTCAGGACGACCGCAGCGGTTGCTTTTCGCGCAAACTCGGGTGCAAACGGCCGCGCGAGGATCGACATAGCGCGCAACAGGATAAGCGGAATGTGCTTGATGCTTTTGCCCTTTCCGTCTCGGGACACCAAGCGCTCAGCGATTGAAACGAAGCTCAGATTTTCGGGACCGCCGATCTCGAGCGTCGCGCCCACCGGTACGCGATTGTAAACACAGTCTACCACCAGCGGAGCAACGTCGCGCACCGAAACAAAATTGATCGGATTCGTGCCCGGTCCAAACACCAATGCAAAGCCCTTGTCGGCCAGCGGCGAACCGATGACTACGGCCCACGTTTCCATAAACGCCGTCGCGCGCACGATAGTGAACGGCACGCCGCTCCTGCGCAGCGCGTCCTCGGCGGCGAACTTCGATCGGTGAAGTGACATTGCGTGGTCGGCGCACACACCGACGATCGACACAAGGACAAAGTTCGCGACGCCCATCGTGCGCGCAGCGTCAATTAAAACTCGGTTCCCCTCGCGGTCTATTCGTTCAGGCGTCGGGTTGCCCGGTCCAGCAAAGCCATGAATTGCCGAAACGACGCCGCGGCAACCGCGCATCGCGTTGGCAACATCAGAGGGGTCTGTGACGTCGCCAGTCACGATCTCGACATCAGCCGGAAGCGCGCGGCACCGCGCAGGATCTCGCGTCAGAACGCGAACCGGCTCACCGACATCGCGGAGCAAACGCACCACGAGGCGTCCAAGGTTACCCGAACCTCCGGCGACGAGAATCATGAGCGCACGTTCCCGACAATCGCACGAATCGCCGCGTCGGCGTCAACGTTCGCACCATCCACCGGCTCAAGGAACATGCGCCCCCACCGAATCACCCCATCGTTGACGCCGAAAATGAAGACGCCTCGCATCAGATGCCTCGTTCCATCGGCGCGCGTCCCTGACATCTCCTGCTCGGTCCATATCGTGTCGCCGTCGACCGCACTGCGCACGAGCGCAACCTTGATATCTCGTATCGCGTCAAACAGCTGCGTCCAATTGCGACGTACCTGCTCTCGTCCGTGAAACGAACGCGCTGGATGGATCGGAGACTCAAGCGAGTAGTCGGCTGCGAAACACGCTACGACTCCATCAAGATCGTGTTGATTGGTCGCAGCGATAAGGCGTTCAACCGCAGCTAGCGGGGTGGTCATCCGCGCTCCATGAATTACATTACAACGTCGTGTACTCAATACACTAAACTGGATCGAATTTGAAAAAAGTCAAGCCTCCTCGCTCGTACGACGGTCGCAGTCGACTTCAGCAGGCGCAGCAGACGCGTGCGAACGTTCTCGACGTCGCTCGTACAGCGTTCCTCGAACAGGGCTACGCTCCAACGACGATTGCGGCCATTGCACGCACCGCTGGTGTTTCCGTGGAAACGATTTACAAGGCGTTCGGCGGTAAGGCCGGCCTGGTCCGAGCGATCTATGAAAAAGCGCTTGCTGGGCGCGGTTCGCGCCCAGCGCCACAACGGTCCGACGCGATGAGTGCGAGCCGTGCCGACGGCCACTCGATTGTGCGTGCGTGGGGGAGACTCACGTCTGAAGTCTCACCATTGGTCTCGCCGATCCTCCTGCTCGTACGAGACGGGGCTGCGGCGGACGAAGAGCTAGCCGAATTACGGCGCCAAGCAGAAGAAGAACGCCTTACCCGCATGACGCTTAACGCTCGCAAGCTTGCCGACCGGGGCTTCTTAAAGGACGGTCTCGGTATCGAGCGCGCCGGCGAGATCCTGTGGACGTATTCCTCACCCGAGCTGTACGAACTGCTGGTGGTAAAGCGAGGATGGAGCGCGGAGGAGTACGGAGAGTTTGTTGGTGAGGCGCTCGCGGCCGCTGTCATCGAGGGTTGAGCGAAAGGAGCCGCGCGCGCACGTCATCATTACACAATCACACGACGCCTTTCTTTTTGGGCAGTGCAGCGGCCGGCTTTGCGGGTGCCGCAGGTGCAGCCGCAGCCAAGACAACCAGCGTATGCTTCATGCCGCCAAGCTTGTGTGAGTTATCCGACACGGGGCAGTACACCTCGTACTCGCCCGCCTTGAGCGTCACCGTCAGCGACGATTCCTGTCCGGCGGCAATGTTTCCCAAGCCTTTGTCCGTACTTCCGCCCAACACCCAAAAGCCGTGCGTCATCGTGCCGGCGTTTTTCACGCGGAACGTGACCGGGCCTGCCTTCACGGTATCGCGTGCCATTGCCACTTTGAACTCCGTCAACGTTACGGCAACCGCTTGCGCGCGCGCGACCGACGACGTGGCGACGAGCGCGATAGCGAAGAGTGTACGAAGCATAAAAAAATCCTAGAAGTGAGAACCTGCGGGCGATGGAAGGCCGAACAGCACGGGTGGGGACGTGCTTCGGAATGTGGAGCCTCTATTAAATCACCGCAACGGCCCAAACGTTCGATCAAGGGACAATGCGATCGCGATCAGGCTATTTCCCAGCCAAAAACTTCTCCACCGCCGGCCACACCAACTCCGGACGTTCAGCGTACGTGAAGTGCGCCGCCTTCGGCACCTTCAGCAGCGTCGCGTGCTGCATCGACGTGACCCACGCCTCCACCATGTCCATCGGAATCGTTTCCATCTCGCCGTGAACCACAAGTAGTGGAACGTTCAGCGTCTTGAGTTGCGGACGCAAATCCCAGTCGCCGAACGACCCCATAATGACGCGATTACCGGTGCGATTTCCGAAACGAATGCCGGCAATATCGGTCGCACACAAATCCGACTTCACCAAATTGATCGTGCGATCGGGCTCACCC
>JANXUN010000360.1 GCA_025356185.1 Gemmatimonadaceae bacterium | reverse complement strand
CGGCGCCGACCGAGAGCCCTTCAACACGATTAAATCGTGCCACATCGCTCATACCGCGTCCCGAAGCGGACGTACGCGCCGGTCGGGACAACATCGCCGATCGAATACTGATTTCTGCAAGCTCGCGCACGCGCGATACGTCTTCGCTGTTGGCGATCTGAATTTCTGGCGGCAACACGTCCACCACACGACCAGTGAATGGATACGCTTTCAGCGAATCAGCAGGCTTACTACTCCACCGCGGCAACGCAAGCGTGGTCGCAGGAATTTTTTCGTTCACATCGTAGTTGGACACTTCCCATCGGCCGCGTACGATGCCGCGCGTGGGAATATCGAAGATGGTGGAACCACGCGACACTTCGACTTCCTGTCGACGCGGTAACCAGTAACGTTCGCGCACCAATCCATTTTCGAGCGTCACAACGAGCGTCTCAATGCGCTTGTCGAGCAACGCTGCGCGCGTAAACGTCATCGAGATGCGCACAACGGCGGCAGTCTCTCGATCCAAGAACACTGAACCGATCGCTGCTGGTTGCGATCCATCACGCGGTCGAAAGCGCACTTCATCGACAATGATGTCGCGACCGGGGATGTGAATCTGCAACGGTGTGACGCGTTGAAATTCGTAGAGCGCTCGCGCACTCGCGGCCAACGGATGCGGTACGTCGCGCACATCTTGGCCATCACCTAACCGAATGCGATCCGGCAGGTTGTCAAGAATCACGCCGTAGCGATCCCGATAGTATCCGACTTCTGCAGGAAGCAGTGTGGTATCGCGCCGACCTACCAACTGTTGTGCGCTGCGATTGGGTTGCCACCATGAAATGCTGAGTGCCAACTCTTCAGACTGAATCACTTTGGGCGGAATGATCACGCCCTCGCCCAATTGTCCAAGAAATGCGAGAAAACCGTGCGCGTCGGCGCGATAGCTGAGCAGCGTGCTGTCGGCGAGTTGCAGACTGCGTCGCTGGGTCGCGCGATCGATCAGTGAATCGGCGGCGATATCATGCCAGGCACTGGCTTTGGCGTTGCGTGCTACGACTGTTTGCGCAGCGAGTGTCGATGGTCCGACCAACGCGGCGGCAGTTGCACATTGCACCATACGCCTGAGCATCACCCGCACCGACTGCACATGCATGACTAACGTCGGGCGAGGTCAGTCGCGTCGGCCAACAGCCAACCGCGGTACGCCATCGATGTGGTCGCGCGTGCGTCGCGCGACGCCAGCGCGAGATACGCCCATCCATAGCGAAGGCCGTCGTCGTGTGGCAGTGCGCCGGCACGTCGCGGTGCGCAAAACGGGCGACGCGCGATTACCTCAACCCACGTTGCGGATGTACCACCCGAGGGGTGTGCAAGACGCACGCGCAAACCCACGCGCAACGTTGGTGCGTCTGGCTGCGCGTCAAACGACACCGCATACAGCGTATCCGATCGCGTCGCATCGCCCACGGACTCGACCCGCGGCCACGCCGCATCATCCCTCGTGAGCATTCGCGTCGCACGCGCCGAGTCGGGGAGTAGCTGCACAGCGCGATAGTGTGCAGCGAGCCAGATGTCGAGCGCCGTCGACGCCGCGGATACGCGCAGAGTCAACGAAGGCCGTACTGACGCGGGAATCGCAGACAGTGAATCCATATCGCGCGACGCCGTGACTGGTACGGCGCTATGCACCAAGACATCGAGCGCGGCGCGAATCGCGGCGTCGTCACGCGCGGCGTAGCGCACGAGTTCTTCGTTCAACGATTGCGTCTCGAGCATCTTCACGGTCGCAAGTCGCGTCGCCACAGTCGACCACTGCGCGCTCGACGTTTGTGCGAGCGCTGAGCGCGAACGCTGATTGGCCCGCTCACCCATCACGTGCAAACGCATGCGCTCTTCAAGCACAGGCACTGGTGAGATCGACCACCCTTCGCGCAGTGCTTGCATCGCCGCGGTATCGGCTATCGCAACCGTGCGCACCACGCTCTGCGTGGACCACTCGCGCGGTACCCCCGCAGGATCATGCACGCCCGCATCATCGAGCAGCACATCAGGAAGAATGCCGCCGGTCGCTGCGCGCCCGGTTCCTGTCCGACGTTCGAGAAAATTTCCGTTCGGGGTGAGCCAGCGTGCGGTGGTGAGTCGCAACGACAGATCGGGCGACAAGCGCACCACCCGTTGCACGACCCCTTTGCCGTACGTGGGCGCGCCAACTAACAATGCCCGTCCGTGATCACGCAACGAGGCGACGATAATTTCCGCCGCACTCGCGGTGCCCGCATCAACGAGCAACACGAGCGGCATCGTCGGCCAACGTGAACCCGTCGCGCGATACACTTGGCTCTTGCGCGCACCACGTTCGACAACAGAGGTGACGATATCATTCTTGCGCAAAAACAATGATGCCGCCTTCACGCCTTCCTCGAGCAAGCCGCCACCGTTGCCACGCAGGTCAAACACCAGCTGTCGCGCGCCGCGTTTTTCCAATCGTTCAACGGCTTGCGCGAGTTCAGTCGACGCATGCTGGGAAATGGTTGTCAATCGAACGTAGCCGATGGAATCCGTGAGTAGGCCAGATTCGGCGACCGCCGCGGCATGCCACGCCGCGCGCTTTACGGTGATATGAATCGTGTCGCCAAATGGTGCGCGCCACAACAGTAAGTCGGTGTTATCGCGACGCGCGCGCAGACTGTCGCTCTCGGGGCGCGGACGCTTGTCGTCCACAGACACGCCGTTCCACGCGAGAATGCGATCTCCACGATGCATGCCCGCCAGTGCCGCTGGCGAACCGTCGGCGACGCGTCGAACGCTGAGCAGCGTGCCTTGCAATCGGAGTGACAGGCCGAGCCCTTGTCCTTCTCCCAGCAACGATCCCCGATAACTCTTGTACGTATCCGGCCGCAGTAACGCCGCATACGGATCGTGAATTTCGCGCAGCATCCCCGATACCGCGCGACGAATCAGTTCATCACTTGGCAGCGAATCAAGTGCGTTGGCGCGAACCGAATCGATCGCCGTCGACAACAATCGCCCGTCGGCCCATTCGTCGCGGGCGCGTTCTCGTTCAGCACCTACGCGCGTTCCCACCGCGAAGCAGACGACGAGCGCCAGCACGCTGACGCTCGACAGCAATAGACGCCGCGATAAAGGAGAAAGCGTTGCGACCGACACACGCATGGTGATTAGCCGGACCCGACTGCGAGAAATCCTGAGAACGACCGCGAACTCGTCCAGACCGACAGACTACAAAGTGTCCGCATTCTCGGACAGTGCGTCAACCGTGGGAGCAACGTCGTCATCGAATGCAAGCCTGTATGTGCTTTCAAATCAAGCTGTTGCGAGACTTTGGGTTTGACTACCCCGAAAGACTGAGATGATGGCATCTCTGATGCCAGATACATCAGTGAAATCCGCGTAGCCGCGGAAAGACCTACCCCTTAGCTGAACAGGAGAGCCCCATGTTCCTCACTCGTCCAAGCCTCTATGTGTTTCCCTCGGCGCTCGCGTTGCTGACCGCATCGGTCACCGCGCAGGCGCTGCCGGCGAAGGAACGCACCCTGTTCACGTGGAATGGTACCGTAGACCGCGAAGTGTTGCTGTTCATTCGTGGACGTAACGTCGAAACACGCGCATCTGGTCAGGACGCGTCGTACGCGCCGCAGTTGGAGCTGCGTGACGAACTTCCACGCTTTGCGGGCGACATCGACATTCACAAGGTTGACGGACGCGGCAACATCGAAGTGGTGCAACAGCCGTCAGCACGGAACGACTTCACCGCGATCGTGCGCGTCAGTGATCCGCGCGCGGGCGCTGATCGATATCGCGTGGTGGTATCGTGGGCCCCCGTTGTCGAAGTGCGCGACTCGCGCGATCGTGATCGGGACGGGAATCGTGATGGTGGTCGTGACAACGACTGGAATCGCGGTCGAGACGGTGGCCCGGAACGTGGCCGTGACTGGTGGGAACGCATTGGGCGTCGTGACCGAGACGCCGGCGTGCTGTCGTGGCGCGGCGATGTAGACGACGTCGCCGAGATTCGCGTCCAAGGTCGTCACGTCGAGTACCGTGTCCGTAGTGGCGATCCGATGCGCGACGTGCGATTCGACGTGCAGGGCGCAGGGCTGCCACGTCGTCCGGTGGAGCTCGAGGTTGATGTGGTTCGCGGTCGCGGCAGCGTGACCGTCGTGCAGCAGCCCGACGCGCGCAATGGATACACGGCGGTACTGCGGGTGGTGGACCGCAAGTCTGGCTATGGCGACTACGATTTCGATTTGCGCTGGCA
>JANXUN010000351.1 GCA_025356185.1 Gemmatimonadaceae bacterium | reverse complement strand
GGCGCCTTTGGTGATTTGGGAACCGATTTGCCGCTGTTGGTTGGTGTGATCGTTGCGACAGGGATGGATCCGACGGCGGCGTTCGCGACGTTTGGCGCGCTGCAGGTGCTATCAGGGCTGGCGTATCGCATGCCGATGCCTGTGCAACCGCTCAAAGCGATGGCGGCGATCGCGATTGCCTCCAAGTTGGCGCCGCCGCTGTTGGCCGCAGGTGGACTCATTGTTGGGGTGATCATGTTAGTGCTGGCCAACACTGGCCTGCTCAACTGGATTGCTAACGTGGTGCCGAAAGCGGTTGTCCGCGGTATTCAAGTGGGACTTGGGTTGCAGCTCGGCACGCTCGCACTGACGCGGTTTATGCCGGCTGACGGTGCGCGCGGATGGATTGTTGCGGCGGTTGCGTTAGCGCTGGCCGTCACGTTGCGCGAGAACAAGCGCCTGCCGGCGGCACTTGTGGTGCTCGCACTCGGGTTTGTCGTGGCGGCGTTCATGTGGCCGCACGATGTGGCGTTGCCGTTCGGATTTCGCATGCCAAGGATTCCGGCACGCTGGCCTACCGGCGACGAATTTGCGCGCGCGTCGCTGTTGCTCGCGCTGCCGCAGTTAGCACTGTCGTTAGGCAATTCCGTGCTCGCGACGCGTCAGGTGGCGAGCGATCTCTTTCCCGCGCGTGAGCCGCTCACCGTGCAGCGAATCGGCACCACATACGGGTTGATGAATCTTGTGGCCGCGCCGTTGGGAGGATTGCCCGTGTGTCACGGATCCGGCGGCATGGCGGGCCACTACGCGTTTGGTGCGCGCAGTGGAGGCAGCGTGGTCATTTATGGCGTGTTCTTGCTGACTGCTGGATTCTTTTGCGTCGGCGATCCCGCTTCGTTTCAGCGGATGTTTCCGGGTCCAATACTCGGCGCGTTGCTGCTCGTCGAGGCGGTGACAATTTTGCTGTTGGTGCGCGACATGGTGCCGCAGCGCACGGCGTTTGCGCTTGCGGTCGCGTGTGGATTTACCGCGGCGTACGCACCGTACGGGTATGCGGTGGCGTTGATTGTGGGGACGGTCGTGTGGCATGTAGGGAAGACGGTAGAAGGAAGACGGTAGAAGGCAGACGGTAAAAGGAAGACGGTAGAAGGCAGACGGTAGAAGGCAGACGGTAGAAGGAAGACGGTAGAAGGAAGACGTCAGCGGCATCACGCGACGCGATGTCATTCACCTCGATTTCGACATTTTATATCATGAATCGCACATCCCGCATCGCACTCGCCGCAATCATTGCGACATCATTCACTGTCGCCGCAACGGCGCAGCGCGCGTTCGCCGACCTAACGGGAAAATGGACGTTTTCGGTCGTTACCGAAAACGGAACCGGTACACCCGCCGTCGTGCTCAAGCAGGACGGCGAATCGCTCACCGGCACGTACGAATCGAGCCGAATGGGCACCCGTTTCATAGCCGGCTTCGTGAAAAAGGACTCGATCGACTTCGTGCTCAAAGGCGGCGAAACCGAGCTGCGATTTATGGGACACGTCGTCGACAAGGACCACGTCAACGGCGTCGTAGATTTTGGCGGACAAGGCGGCGCGACATTCACCGGCAAGCGCGCACCGTAACCAGCGCGCTCCATACGCGGTATGTTGTTCATGAACCAGAAGCCGCCGAACCGTCCACGGTTTCACTTCAGGACCGAACTCCTATGATGTCATCGCTTTTTGCGCTGCTGCTCGCAGCCACTACAGTGCACGCCACCGCTCCGTCGCCCGCCGAAGTCACGCGCTGGCAAGCAACCGCGAAACGCGTCACGATCATTCGTGACAACTGGGGCATTCCGCACATCTACGCGAAAACCGACGCGGATGTCGTGTTCGGTGCGATCTTCGCGCAAAGCGAAGATGATTTTCATCGCGTGGAGCGCAACTACGTCAATGCCATGGGCCGCTTGGCAGAAACAGCGGGCGAAAAAGAAATATGGCGCGATCTGCGCATGAAATTGTTCATCGATCCCGCGGAGATGAAACGGTTATATGCGACCAGTCCGCTGTGGCTCAAAAAATTGATGGACAGTTGGGCCGACGGCGCGAACTACTATCTGTACACGCATCCCAACGTGAAGCCCGAAGTCATCACGCGCTTTGAACCGTGGATGGCGCTCACGTTCAGTGAAGGGAGCATCGGAGGCGACATCGAGTCGGTGAATTTGTCGGGACTCGAAGCGATGTACGGCAAAGGTCCCGTCGCACCAACGGGCAACAACGACAGCGACGATGACTTCATGCCTCGCGAACCGCAGGGTTCCAACGGCATGGCCATCGCCCCCAAACTCAACGCGAACAATCACGCGATGTTGCTCATCAATCCGCACACGTCATTCTATTTTCGTGCGGAACTGCAGATGGTGAGTGAAGAAGGACTCAACGCGTACGGTGCGAGCACGTGGGGGCAGTTCTTTATCTATCAGGGATTTAACAACAAGCTGGGTTGGATGCACACGTCAGGCGGTGCCGACGTCATCGATGAATACCTTGAAACGATCACCAAAAAACCTGACGGCACGTACTACAAGTACGGCGCCACCATGCGCAAAATGACGGAGCGTGTCATTTCACTCCCGTACAAGAGCGCCGACGGCAGCATGGCGACCCGCAAGGTGACCGCATACTTCAGTCACCACGGTCCCATCATTCGCCAAGCCGACGGCAAGTGGGTGGCCGTGAAATTGATGAACGATCCCATGCATGCACTCATGCAGTCGTTTGGACGCACCAAGGCCGCCGACTATGCGGCGTTCAACAAAGTGATGGACCTGCACACCAATTCATCCAACAACACCGTGTACGCCGACGCAGCGGGCAACATCGCGTATTGGCATGGCAACTTTGTACCGCGGCGCGATGTGCAGTTCGATTTCACGAAGCCTGTCGACGGCAGCAATCCCGCCACGGAATGGAAAGGGCTGCATCCCGTCAGCGAGACGATCACGCTGTTTAATCCGCCCACCGGCTGGATTCAAAACACCAACAGCACACCGTTTACGGCATCTGGTCCGGCCAGTCCGCGCAAAGACAAGTATCCCGTCTACATGGCGCCGAGTACGGAAAATGCGCGCGGTATTCACGCGGTGCGGGTGCTCAAAGACGCGAAAGATTTGAATATCGACAAACTCGTCGGCTTGGCGTTCGATCCGCAGATGCCGACGTTCGACGATATCGTGCCGCCACTTATTCGCGATTACGATGCGCTTCCTGCATCCGATGCGCGCAAAGCGTCATTGGCCGAACCAATCGATTCGCTGCGTCGCTGGAACCGTCAGTGGGGCGCAGCGTCGGTGCCGATGTCGCTGGCCGACTATTGGGGCAACGCGCTCATGCGAAACGTCGGGCGCTCGGCGCGCGCCAAGGGCATTTCCGCGCTCGAGTACATGACGCAGGGCGCAACGGCCGACGAGCGCCTCGATGCCCTTACCCAAGGCGTCAAAACGCTCACGACCGACTTTGGCACGTGGAAAAAGCCCTGGGGGGATATCAATCGCTTTCAGCGCCTAAGTGACGACATCGATTTGACTTACGACGACAGTAAGCCCAGCTACCCGGTCAAATTCGGTTCTGCAACCTGGGGATCGCTGGCCGCGTACGGCAACACGTCCGCCAAGACCACCAAAAAGAACTACGGCAACCGCGGGAACAGCTTCGTTGCGGTCGTCGAGTTTGGTCCTACGGTGTCAGCGAAGGCGGTGACGGCAGGCGGCCAAAGCGGCGACCCTTCCTCGCCGCACTTTGCCGATCAGATTGAGCGGTATTCCACTGGCAATTTCCGCGACGTGCTGTTTTACCGCGCTGACGTCGAGAAACACGCTGAATCGACCTACCACCCCGGCGAAAAGCCGACCGCTGGATCGCATTGATGGCGCGAAACGCTGCAAAAAGCCCTCGCGGACCGGCTGCTTTGGGTCCCTATTCCCATGCAGTCTGGAGCGGCAAACAACTGTTCCTGTCTGGTCAGACGCCGGTGGACCCAGCAACAGGGCAACTGGTATCAGGTGATGTAGAAGCGCAAACGCATCGCGCGTTCGACAATCTCAAGTTGGTGCTCGAAGACGCGGGGCTCTCGATGGACGACGTGGTGAAGTGCAACGTGTACCTCACGGACATGGCACACTTTGCTGCGATGAACGCCGCGTACAAAACTCGTTTCACCGCGCCCTATCCGGCGCGCACCACGGTGGCGGTTGCAGGATTGCCGCTCAACGCGCAGGTCGAAATTGAGATGGTCGCTCGTCGGAAATAGTGGTTGATCCTTTCATTCACACTTCACGTACACTCCCATGACCAACACACGTATCGCTCGGCTTTCGCTGGCCGTCGCGCTGACACTCGGCGCGGTTTCGGCTGCAGCCACCGCCACCGCACAGCGCATGTTCGCCGACTTTAGCGGCGCATGGAACGTTAGCGTTCAGGGTCCCCAAGGGCCGATGAACTCAGTGCTCAATCTCAAGCAGAAGGGCGACACGGTGTCCGGCACGTTTGAGTCGGAGATCGGAACTGCGGCCGTCAACGGACTCGCCAAGGGTGATTCGATCAAGTTCGTGTTTGCGCTTGATGCCGGTGGACAGCAGCTCAGTCTGCAGGCGACGGCAACGCTCAAGGACAAGGACAACTTGACGGGCGCGATTGAAGCGGCAGGTATGGGGTCGTTTCCGTTTACGGCGACGAGAAAGGCAGCACCGTAAGCACGTTGTGCTGACAACTCGCAACTCGTGCTGTTAAGAACGCGGAACTGACAACTGAACCCTCGAAACTGTGAACTACGACAGATCTCACGTAGTTCGCAGTTTCGAGGGTTCAGTTGCGAGTTGCCCGTTCTTACCTGCCCCAGTTGCCAGTGGCGAGCAACAGCACGACTAGAACGTCGCCCCCAATAGCACCGCATTCGCAAATATTGGTAGGAGCCCGCGAAACTGATCACGATACACCGGATCATGCGCGAACAAAATGACTCGCCCGCGCCCCGCCCGCTCGGTCCACAAGTACGGCGATCCTGCAATGCGCGCCGGCATTTCTGGCCAAAAGTATCCCGACAGTCGCACGCGATTTGCCGCGGCTAAGCGAATCACTGCTTCACCCGCGACCAGATCTTTCGGCACGGTAAACACGCGATCGGAATTGAGAAACACGGGAATCTCAGTTTGCGTGACACCGGCAAGCAACGGTGACATGGTGTCGATCGTTGCGCGCGCCAACACACCCGGCAAACTCGCCGGGAGCGGCGCTCCACCGGCTGAATCCGCGCGCACCGAGTCGCGTTTCACTCGCGTGCGCACCAACCCGACACGTTCTTGCGCGACCCAGGCGCTCGCGCCGTCAATGGTGATGAGCACACCACCGTTGCGCACCCAGTCGGCAATGCGTGCACGACCTGCATCACCGATAGCGCGATCGAGCGCCGCGGCACCGACCGAAGGCACAATCAGCACCGTGTAATTCGACAGCCCCGCGCCGCTGACAAAATTCGCGTCGACAACGGTCGTGGGATATCCGATCCGTTGGTCCATCGCATACCAACTAAAACCAAACGAGCCACCGTTCATGGGCGCGCCGCCAAGCAATGCAACGCGCGGTGCGCGGATCGGCACTACCGAGTTGCTTCCAAGATCGGTGCCATCATCGACGCCGGCGGAGGGAATAGACACAACCGTCGCGCCGGCCGCCGCAGCCTGCGCGACAACGGTTTCGTGCACGTCGGCGCGATTGACCGCGACGCGCACGACAAACGCGCCGTGCGGAAAGCGATTGCCTTTGGACACAAAGCTGTTCGGCGCGTACCACACGCGAACAGAATCGCGTAACAACGATGCGAGCAAGCGCACCGACGCCTCGCTGCCCGGTGCAAATGCGTAACCGTACGTTGCGCGTGTCGGCGCGACGGATTCGCGCGCGACCGTCGTCACCGGCAGCAACGACGGTGGCATCGTACGCACCGCCCACGCGTCGACTCGCCACGCGAAGGGCATCGACCACGCGGTGATGTCGTAAAATCGATTGCTCTGTCCGGTGCGACGCAGTTCGAGTTCGAGTTTGATGAAGGCCGAGTCCAGCGCTGCATCGGGTTCGAGCAACGCCTTGGCTAAGTGTCCTTGTGGCTGCGCGAAATCCACGGCGTACGAGCCCGCTTTCAGCTTGGTTGTTGGTGTAAGCGCCCCGCCGTACGGCGTCGCATTCGGCACGTCGACGTCCGCGTTCAAACGTTGTACATCGATGCCGTTGTCCCGCAGCTTCATCGCGAGGCTATCGGCACGACCTTGTCCGTCGCGCGCAAACACGACCCCGCGCACGGGACCAGTCTCATGACTCGTGATGGCGTCGCGACGGGCCTGTGCGTAGTCGCGCACGAGTTCCTGCCGGCGACGCGCCGAAGTTTTCACCGTCGTCCACTCTGCCGTGTAATGCTCCCAGGCCGCCTGCTTGAGCGTGCGCGTGGTGCCGTCACTGCGCGATACAACGCCACCTGACGACGATGCGGATTCGAACAGCATGCCAATCGCGCCGGTGAGCATCGGCCATCCTTCGCCGTAGCCCGGATAAAACGAGTCGTACCCTTCACGTCGAAAGTACGACCATCCATGTGTATCAAACGCGGCGCCGTGCGCTGCGGCAAAAATGTCAAACCATTTGTTGAGATGCTTTGGATTGTTCTGATTGTCGGGCTCGCGCGGTGGCGCAAAATAGAATGTCGCGCTTGAGCCTTGCTCGTGCAGATCAACCGCTACGTGCGGCCACCACTGTAAATACGCACCCACGCGCCCGCGTGACTCCGGATGCGATTGCGCAAACCAATCACGATTGAGGTCAAAGTAGTAGTGCGACGTGCGTGGTCCCGGCCACGACCCCGCGTTGTTGAGTGCGCCCGGTTCGATCGACGAACCCAGCGCGCTCCACGTCCGTTCGACATCGTGCGTATGCCGCTCGCGTCCGTCGGGATTCTCGTTCGGATCGATCAGCACGACTGTGCTATCCAATGCCAGACGCGTATCAGCGTCGGTGCCGGCGGCGAGCTGATAGAGCAGGGCGAGCCCCGCCTCGACACCGGATGCCTCGCCGCCGTGCACCGAATGTTCAAGCCACACGATGCTCGGAATGCGTTTTGCCACAGCGTCAATCTCGCTCGCAGACGCACCGCGCGGATCGGCAATGCGCTTGGCATCGGCCTGGATCTGCGACAATCGCGCGATGTTGGCCGTGCTGCTCACTGCGATGATCAGCATCTCGCGTCCTTCAAACGAATGCGCCACCGTGTCGACGTGCAACCGCTTGGACGTTGCCGCCAATCGTTCGACGTAGCGCATCATTTCGCGATGCGTGGTGAACTTGGCGCCGATCTCGTGGCCTAAGATCGTGGCCGGTTTCGGCACGGCGGGGTCGTAGGTTTGCGCGGTCTCAGAGAAGCTGTGTTGCGCGGCCGCGGTGTGCGTGGCGATGCACAGCGCACCGATTGTTAGAGCGGTGATACGAAGCATTGAACGCGGGTCCCGAGTGAAAGTTGATGACTCGGGAAACTACGGGGTTTCGGGCTGCTCGGAACCACCGCGCGACACTCGCAACTCACAACTGAGGCAGGTCAGAACGGGGAACTCACAACTGAACCTTCGAAACTGTGAACTACGACAGATCTCGCGTAGTTCACAGTTTCGAGGGTCCAGTTGTCAGTTCCCCGTTCTTCAAAGCACCAGTTCCGAGTTCTCAGTAATCCTCAAGTTGCCTTGCGCACTCGCGGTTCATCCCGCAGCCTTGGCGCATGCAGAACCATCCCCCCACGACACGCGTTGCAATCGATTTCGGCGCCAGTAACACCGACGCAGTAGCCCAACATTCCATCACCGGCGAAACCGTCCGGCGTTGGACGCTGCCGTCGGTCGGCTCGCCGAGTGTGCAACGCATTCACGAGGTGCTGGCGGCCGCGCAATTCGACGTGCAGGCTGTCGACTGGGTTGCAGTGACCGGTGGTGATCGCTCAGCACTGCCCCCGACAATCGGTACCCGACCGCTCCGTCAAGTCAACGAGATGCGTGCGATTGGCGCCGGCGGCCTCGCGTTAGCGGGCGTACGCGATGCGGTGGTCGTAAGCGCAGGATCTGGCACCGCAGTCGTTCGCGCATCTGCAAGCGGTGCACATCACATCACCGGCACTGGCGTCGGTGGCGGCACGCTGATTGGATTGAGTCGGTTGCTGATCAACAGTGTCGACCCGCGTGAAATCGACGCGCTGGCCTCGCGCGGATCGTCGTCAGCCCTCAATCTCACCATTGGCGAAGTGCTCGGCGGCGCCATTGGCAATCTTCCGGCCGAAACCACTGCTGTAAACTTTGGACGCGTTGCGCGTCACGTGGTTGATGCGAGTCGCGAAGACATTGCCGCAGCGTTGGTGAACATGGTTGCCCAAGTTATTGGCGTGATCGCGCTGAATGCAGCGCGCGCTGAGCAACTTTCCGACATTGTCGTTGTTGGCCACTTAATGGATTTGCCGGCCGTGCGCGCGATTTTGGCATTGGTGGGCGAATTTTATGGCGCAACATTTCGCATTCCCGAACATGGTGGTTTCGCGACGGCAACGGGCGCGTTACTCGAAGGCGCCGCCGTCGATCACACCAACTGACTCCGGCGGCCGGCGTCTATTTTTTCGCCGCACAGATGTGTGTGATGGCGACTTCGGCGAGTGAGCCCTTGAGCGCCGGCCCATAGCCCGGAATCTTGGGCACGTCATGTCGCGCGATGCGCGACTGTTTCGCGTCGTAGTAAAACCAGCGTTCCTTCGTGGCGGTCGTTTGCTTTGCGCAGTCAATCATCGCCACCGACCGCATACTCACCATGTCGCCGCTGCTGGTTTTCATTGGTGGCTCAAGCGCGACGCGCAATGTCGCCGTAGTAATACCATGTGCACTGTGCACGGATTTGGATTCGAGCGACACCGGCGACCCCGCCGAGGTCTTGCCGATCACGGTCAGCGTTTGCGCCGCAAGCGGCGTGGCAAGTGCAACGCGTGCGCAGAATATCGCGCATGTCAGTTGCGCGAGCGGGTGAATGTGACGGATCATCGTGGTGTCCTCGTGCGCTGAACGCGCAATATCGAAATCGGCGGTGTCAGTGCTTGCGCTTCGACCGGCGATTGCTGAATCGCTCGCACAACATCCATCCCCTTCGTGACATGACCAAACACCGCAAACCCCTGTCCATCAAGATTGCGATGCCCACCGAAATCCAATGACGGTTGTGCGCCGATCACAATAAAGAAATCGCCCGATGCGCTATTGGGACCTCCACGGGCCATCGACAGTGCGCCATCGGTGTGAAGCAAACCCGTGAGATTGGTGCGTTCGAGGGTGATCGGCGCAAAGCCTGAATCCGGCCGAGTACGACGCGGCGACGCTTGAATCACTTCGATGCGCACCGAATCACGCGGCTGATTCGTCATCGTCACCGTGCGATGAAAGCGTCCGGCGTTGTACAGCTCGGCGTCGACGTAACGCAAAAAGTTTGTCACCGAAATCGGCGCGTGCGCGCTGTCGAGTTCCGCCGAGATCACGCCTTTGCTGGTCGTGATCACAATGCGCACGATGCCAAGCGGTGCTTCCGAAGTCGCCTGCGACGATGCGCGCGAAAAAGCAGTGAACGACGCGATCAGCGTCGCTGCAACGCAAACCGAACGTCGAAGTGGCAAACGAGAATTGCTCATGCACTGCAATATCCCGCGTCGCCTTGAAACCGGCAACGCATTCGCGTGACCAACGTGCGTGCGCGGCTCGAACGGGTGAACCGCTAGCAGCGACCGCCAGCGATCGTCGTACCAGGCGGCGATGCCGCAGCAACCGGCGCGTCGACGTATGCGGGAAAACGGGTGTTTGCGTCGTGCGCGGCGTTCTGCAGCGTGCGAACGGTCGACGCGTTGAGGGTGATCGGCGCGCCATTCGTGACGGTCGTCGCCGGCAGCGTCCGCACATCGATGCCAGACAGACGTTCGAAAATAGTTAGCGCGGCGAGATACGACCCCACGGCCGACGGATGAAAACGATCGGGGCCGTATACGCCGATCGATGCATCGGTCCTGGTCGCGCTACGCCACGCTTCGCCCGCGGGAAGAAACACACCGCCAGTCGCGTACGCGGCTTGCTGATACGACGTGCGAATGGCGTCAAATCCTGCGTCTGAACCACCATCCGATGGCCACACCATGAACAGCGCGACCTCTGCGTGGATGGGTTGCGCGAGTGCGAGAAACATTTTGGACCATAGCACAAGTGAGTCGCGACACAGTGGCACCGTCGTCGGCCCTTGCTGCAAAACGATCGTGCGCCAACTGCCCCCGTTGATACGCCGCGCGGCGTCGGTTGAGCCCGTGAGATGGTCGATAAGGGCGAGTCCGTCACCGGTTACCGATTCTACCACAACCGGCCACCCCGCCGCCGAAGCGATGGCGCTCACCAGTCCCGGCAAGTCGTTTGCTGCAGTAAGGCTGTTGCCGACAAATAGGACGCGCGGTGTCGATGGATCGACCGCTGGGCCGGTTGTGCGCTGGCACGCCGCGAGTTGTGAAATGAGCGCCACGAGGCCAATCGCCAGAGGGAAGGCGGCGCCCGCACGGCGAGAACGAGACAGGAAGTAGCGCATGCTGGACCAAACCGTCACGCGCCAGATCGCGTCACACACGCGAGGATTTTGGCTATCTTTGGGGTATCATCGGGACGACCCGTTTCTGGAGAAAACCATGGGTATTTCATACGGCGCCATGACGGCGCCGGTGCGGACTGGAGTAGAACGCGCGACGCTGGTACGTCGCACGTACGTGTTGGTGTTGGCGGGCGTCGGCATGACTGTGGTGGGCTGCTGGCTCGCGATGTCGCAGCCGTCGCTCATGGAGTTGGTTGCACGTCATCCGATTTTGACCTTCTTGGCGACCTTGGCGCCGTTGATGGGCGCTCAGGCATTTCGCAATCAGTTTCCGACCAACATCAGTTTGACGCTGCTGTTCACGCTCATCGAAGGCGTATTCATTTCGCCATTCGTGTACGTGATGGAGCGACAGCAGCCTGGCATCGCGTCACAAGCTGCGGTGCTCACGATGAGCAGCTTCGCCGTGCTCACCGCATACGCATTTATCTCGCGTCGAGATTTCTCCGCGTGGGGCAGCTTTTTCGTCGTCGGACTGTGGGTGCTGATCGCCACATCACTGCTCAACATGTTCTTCCAAAATGCGACCGCGTCCCTCTGGCTTGCGGGCGCGACTGTGTTGGTGTTTAGCGGCATGCTTGTGTACGACACGTGGCGGTTGCGCAATCAGTACGGTCCGAATGACTACGTCATCGCCGCCGTGCAGATTTATCTCGATCTGCTCAACATGTTCATGGGCATTCTGCGACTGCTCGGCGGACGCCGGTCGTAACGCAGTATGAAGACGCGCGCCGTTTTGCTCTACTCGGTGGCCGCGGCGTTCTTTGTCTACGAGCAGTTCGCATTGGTGCACTGGATGCAGCAGTTTGGAACGATGCTAAACGCGATGGCACATGCGTGGGGCGCACTGCAGTCCAATCCGTTGTTGTTTCTGGTGTGGAACGACATGGGGATATTTACCGTGATCGTGTTGGTATGGCTCTGGCAAGACATTCGCTCGCGTGGCCAGTCACTGTTGTGGTGGCTGGCCACGGTGGTATTCGGCAGCCCCGCCGTGCTCGTGTATCTGGCACGACATCCCGACGCGCTACGCTCGACGGCGAAGCCATAGAACCGCGGGAACAGAGATATTTCTTTTGCCTTTTTTCAAAGGTTTTTGAGTCGGTTGCTGTTCTCTGCGAACTCTGCGTTAAATGCTGTTCCCGCCGTCGCGATATCGCACCAGCCACGCCTCACTCCACTGATCGAACGTGCCCTCCGCGATCGCCGCTCTTGCGGCACGCATGAGGTTGAGCAAGAACGTCAAATTGTGCAGCGCAATCAGTCGCGGACCCAGCGGTTCTTCAGCAGCAAACAAATGCCGCAGATACGCACGATCGTATTGCGTGCACGCCGGACACGTGCACTGGTCGTCAAGCGGTGCACGGTCGAGCCGAAAGCGACTCGCCGTCAGTTGCACGGTACCGTCGATCGTGAATGCTGTGCCATGCCGGCCCATGCGCGTCGGCGCCACGCAATCGAAGAGATCCATGCCGCGTCGCACCGCTTCGAGTAAGTCATCCGGAAAGCCCACGCCCATGAGATAGCGCGGCTTGTCGGGAGGAAGTTCTGCTCCGCAGACGTCGAGCGTCGCATGCAAGTCGGCTTTCGATTCACCGACGGACAGCCCGCCAACGGCGATGCCATCCCACGCGCCGCTGTCGAGTATGCCGCGAATCGACGCGCGTCGCAGGTCGGCGTACGCACCGCCCTGAACAATCGGAAACAGCGACTGCATCGGTGGGATGCGTTCATCGTCATGCGCAGACAGCGCGGGCGTTCCGTGGGGCACCGCAACCGACGCCAGTGGTGCGCGTGCTTCGCGTGCAATGCGCGCAAACTCGTCGCGGCAACGCACCAACCACCGCACACTCCGCTCCATCGCGTCGCGTGACGCCGAGTGTTCGCTGCCACCAGCGATGAGCTCATCGAGTTGCATGATCACGTCAGCGCCTAAGTTGCGCTCAATCTGCATCACGCGTTCGGGCGTGTAGTCATGCATCGCGCCATCGAGCGCGCTCTTGAACATCACGCCGTGTTCGGTGACCGTGCGGTACTTCGCCAGCGAAAACACCTGGTACCCGCCCGAATCGGTGAGCATGGGGCCACTCCACCGCGCGAACGCGTGCAGGCCACCCATCGAACGCACTACCGCGTCGCCCGGACGCAAATACAAATGGTACGCGTTGCTCAGCACCATGTTTGCGCCGGCATTCGCGATCTCGGGCATCGTGAGCCCGCGAATTGCGGCGTGTGTCGCAACCGGCATGAACGCCGGCGTTTCGATCACGCCGTGCGGCGTGGTAAACCACCCACACCGCGCGATGCGTGATGATGGCGCTGTGCGAAACGCGAATGGCGAGCCGTTGGTCGACGTGTCGTTAATCGACGTGTCGTTTGCCGACGAACGGTCAGTGACCAACGGCACCCGCATCTTTGTCGCGTGGATCTGCTGCACCAATGCGATGACCTGTCTTGGGATCGATCATCACCGAGTGCGCCGTGCCCTGTTGTCCACCAAACTGCACCTTGTGTCCCATCGCCGTGAGCGCCGACATCGTTGACGCGGGCACACCATCGCGTTCAATGGTGACGGTGTTCGGCAACCACTGATGATGAATGCGCGGCGCGTTCACCGCGTCTTGAATCGGCATGCCAAAGGCCATCACATTGAGCGCGACCTGCAACACCGTATTGATAATCGTGCGACCACCAGGGCTTCCTATCACCGCTACCACCTTCCCGTCCTTCGCAATGATCGCCGGCGACATGCTCGACAACATACGCTTACCGGGCACCGCAACATTCGCCGGTGTGCCAATGAGACCCGTGCTGTCGGTGAGTCCGGGCTTGCCGTTGAAATCGCCCATCTGATTGTTGAGCAAAAATCCCGCGCCGCTCACAACCGCACCAAGTCCGTAACCGGCTTCGAGCGTGTACGTCACCGACACCGCCATTCCGTTCTTGTCGACGATCGAAAAGTGCGTGGTTTCCAAACTCTCGTGATCAGCAGCGACTTGGGCAGGCAATGACGGCGACGCTTTGTCGAGCGAAATCGTTTTGCGCAATTCGGCTGCGTACGATTTGCTCGTCAAACGATCCAACGGCATCTGCACAAAATCTGGATCGCCGAGAAACCTCGCGCGATCCAAAAACGCACGGCGCATGCTCTCGGTGAGCAAATGGAGGTAGCGCGGTGAGTTGTGCCCCTCCGCTTTCAGATCGTATCCTTCCAAAATGTTGAGCATCTCGACCATCGCCACGCCGCCAGAGCTTGGCGGCGCCATCGAAATCAACTCGTATCCGTGAAACGTGCCCTTAACCGGTGCGCGCTCCTTCGCCTCGTAGCTAATCAAATCCTGCGCGCTGATCACGCCGCCGCCGCGCTGCATTTCAGCAACGATCAATGACGCCGTTGCGCCTTTATAAAATCCGTCGCGCCCTTCGTCTCGAATTCGCGTGAGCGTCTTCGCCAAATCGGGGAGCATCATGCGTTCGCCGGCTGCGTAGGGCGTACCGCTTTTTGAATACGCGGCGACAGTCGCGGGATATTGTTTGAGACGCGTCACTGCGCTCGATAACGAAGCCGCCAATCCAGTCGGCACGATGAATCCATCGCCGGCGAGTTTGACGGCCGGATCCACCAGCTGCTTCCACGGCATCGCACCGTATTTCTTTTGCGCGAGTGAAAAACCGGCAACGGTGCCCGGCACGCCAACGCTTAGGTGACTGCGATGATGCTTGGTCGCCGAATACGTGCCGTTTGCATCGGTGAACATCTCCGCCGTCGCTGCCGCCGGAGCTTTTTCGCGGAAATCGATCGTCGTCGCGCGACCGTCAGGCATGCGAATCACCATGAATCCACCACCGCCGATGTTACCGGCAGTCGGGTAGGTGACCGCCAACGCGAATCCGGTCGCCACTGCCGCATCGACCGCATTGCCTCCGGCCGCCAGCACCCGCGCTCCGGCCTCGCTGGCAATCGCACTCGCCGAAACCACCATGCCATTCGGCGCCTCACTTCCATGGACGATCGTCGCAGAGGCGGCAGACGCCGCCGAGTTGACAGCAACTGTCGACGGAGATTTTCCTCCCGCACACGCGGCGAGGGCGAACACAGCAGAGATCTTTAGCGCGCGCATGGCAGCGGACCGAAGGGGGAGGGCAGCCGTGAACACGGGTGCATGGCTGCTTCGATGAAAGTACGTCCTTGGTAGGGCTAGTGTAACGGCTCTTGCGCCGCTTCCAGAGCAGGCTCCATTCTACGAGAGCGCTCGGGTTCAATCCTGTGCGCTTTCTCTATTTAAGCAATCCAATCGCGTGATTCACGCAAAAGGTCAACATGTCAAAGGGACACACGTCGGCATCGCGCAGCACGAACGGCCGTGGACGACTGTACGACAGCATCATCGACACAATCGGCGATACACCCTGCGTGCGCATTAATCAGCTCGCGCCGAAGCATGTGACGATTTACGCGAAGGCAGAGTTTTTTAATCCTGCCGCATCGGTGAAAGACCGACTCGCGATCAGCATTATCGAAGAAGCCGAACGTCGAGGTGAACTGAAGCCTGGGCAAACGGTCGTCGAGGCAACGAGCGGCAACACCGGCATCGGACTCGCGATGGTGTGCGCGGCGAAAGGGTATCCGCTCGTCGTGACCATGGCCGACAGTTTTTCAATTGAACGACGCAAACTGATGCGGTTTCTCGGCGCGAAAGTTGTGTTGACACCGCGCGCCGCGAAAGGGTTTGGAATGTATCAGAAGGCCAAAGAATTGGCCGACGCGAATGGATGGTTTCTCGCGCATCAGTTTGAAACACCCGACAACGCAAATGTGCACGAACACACGACGGCGCGCGAAATCATCGCCGACTTTGCGGGCAAAAACCTCGACTACTTTGTCACGGGATATGGCACCGGTGGAACGGTCACGGGTGTTGCGCGCGTGTTACGTCGTGAGCGTCCTGACACAAAAATTATTTTGAGCGAGCCGGCCAACGCAGCTATCGTGAGCAGTGGTGTCGCGCAACTACGTAATGCAGATCACTCACCCGCAGCGGGTCATGGATCATGGACGCCGCATCCGATTCAGGGATGGACGCCCGATTTCATTCCGTACGTGTTGCAAGAAGCGCTCGATCACAACTTTGTCGACAAGGTGATACCAGTCGCAGGTCCGGTCGCGATGGAAGCCGCGAAAGCATTGGCGCAGAAGGAAGGCATTCTTACCGGCATCTCTGGTGGTGCGAGCATGGCCGTCGCGTTGCAAGTCGCGCACGACGCGCCCGAAGGCAGCGTGATTTTGTGCATTCTGCCAGATACCGGCGAGCGCTATCTCACATCGCCGTTGTTTGAGTCGGTGGCGACAGATATGACTGACGAGGAAGCGGCGCTGTCAAAGAGCACGCCGGGGTTTTGGATGGAGGGGGCGTAGCCAACCCTACGATTCAAAGGATCACGCATGTCAAAAAAACGAGTTGTTGCACCTCCGCCCCCGGCTCCTGGAAAAAAGTTGACGGGGCCGGCGAGCTATTTCGCCAGTATTGAAAAGAGCTACGGAAAGCCTATTCAGCATTGGCTCGATAGGGCGGTCACGTTGCTCGAACGCAAATCGCACATGGAAGCTGTCGGTGCGTTGAAGACGGACGACGGCTTGGGCCATGGCCACGCCAACGCTGTCGTCGCGTACGTGAAAGCGAAACTTGCTGAAATTGAATGAGCGAAACCTTTTGCGTCAAACTGCGATAAGGAGATCAGGCGATGACTGAGTCGCTCGATCCTCAGAAAGGACTGCGCACATGGTTTTGCTCGTCAACATCCTATGGTTCGTGTTTGGCGGCGGCATTGTCGCGTGGTTCCTATGGATGGTCGCCGGCGTGGTGCTTGCGCTCACCGTCGTCGGACTGCCGTTCGCGTTCGCAGCCTTTCGCATCGCGCCGTTTGCCGCGTTTCCGTTTGGTCGCCAACTCGTTGATGCAAGGAGCGTTGGCGACACGCGCATTGTGGGAACGGGCTTGGCCAACTTTCTGTGGGTGTTGTTCGCTGGCATCTGGTTGTTCATAGCCCACGCGGTCGCGGGTGTGGGATACTGTCTGACGATCATCGGCATTCCATTTGGGCTCGCACACTTTAAGCTCGCGATGGTCTGCCTCGCGCCGCTTGGAAAACGATCTGTCAGCACGTCATAAACGCGCCGACGCGCGCAGCAATTGCGCGCGCGTCAACACGGAGAAGCTTCATGCATGATGTAGTCTCGCCCACGCGCGTCGCAGCAGCGCTCACAGAATTTTGGTCACCGAGAGTCGTCGCCGAACTCGACGACTCGTACGTCAAAGTCGCAAAAGTGCTCGGCACGCTGACATGGCACAGTCACGAACACGAAGACGAACTGTTCTACATTCTCAAAGGGTCGTTAACCATCGAGATGGAAGATCGAACCGTGGTGCTGAATCAAGGCGACACGTTCGTAGTGCCTAGAGGAGTGCGCCACAATCCCATCGCTGAGCACGAGTGCCACGTGATGTTGGTCGAGCGTAAAAGCACGCTGCACACGGGAACAGACATCACTGATAAGACGCGTTCTGTGGACGAGCAATTACGTCCGGTGTGAATCGAATCGTCGGCCGCTACCGAGCGCGGGCACGCTGATCGGCTGACGAGCGTGAGTGGGTCGCGCGCTACAACACAACAAGGTGTGCGTTGGTCGCGCCGGCCACCGCACTCCGAATCACATGGCGATCAAACGTCACGAATCGACCGCCGTGGTGAACGGCGAGCGCGAGCAAATACACATCGGTCAGCTGGCGCGCGCTGTGCACCCGCGACAGCTCGACCGCGCGCGCGTCCAGCAGCGAGACATCATGCATCCAAAACTCATGCGGTGAAGCGAGTGTCGCCTCGCGAAGGCGTTCTGCAACAACCTGAATCGGCAGGGCGTTTGGATATCCCTGCGACGACATGATCCGCAAACACCCATTTTGCGTAATGGCGCACGACGACCACCCGTCGGCGATGTGATCGCCAAGCCACTGCAACGCGACATCGTGCGACGCGTGCTCCTCGTCCAACAAGGCAATGAGGACGTTCACATCAAAGAGGGCGCGCACGCGATGGCTTAGCCGATGTCTTCGTCGCGACGAAGACGGTCGATCAGCTCGTTGGTTACAATCGCTCCTCTGCGGGCAAACGGCCGGAAGCCGTACACTGCCGCCGGTTCTCGCACAGCGACGACCGCGACGTGCGTTGGCGAGGTCAGCGCGCGCCGCAACAGTTCCGACACCACAGTCCCGGTGGTTTTGCCGTCGTGACGCGCGCGCTCCTTGGCCGCCGCGAGCACGTCATCGTCGATGTCGAGAGTGGTACGCATGCATCTGATGCTAGTGCATCACGCATCAGATGTAAATATGAGCTATTTCGGTAAAGGCACTTCAGGCAGACCAAGCTTGGCCCGCAGTGTAGGCCACCGAGGGTCCGCGCGCAGTTCGCTCAGCTCGGTGAACGTCGCGTACGTCGCGAACAACACAAGCACATCGCGTTTGGCAATGGCTTCGTCTAGTGCGGCAAACGCCTCGTCAGCCTTTCCGACGTGCGATAGCCACACCGCCCGTTCATACGGCAAGCGTCGCGCCTCTGGCGCGGCAAGCTGCGTGCGAAGCATCTCTTTGTACCCACCGCGGCCCCAGGCGCGCCGCAGGTCGGCCAATTGTCCGGTTGTTCGACTTGTCACCCGCTGCAGTCGTGCGAGCGTGGAAAGCGTCGCGGCCGAATCACCCTGCTCCCCGCGCAGCCTTGCCATCATTCGCAACGACAGCACCAGATCGGGAGCGAGCGACAAGCTGCGCTCAAACCACACGACAGCCGAATCTCTTTGGCCGTGCAGCAGGTATTCCTGTCCCATGTTGTATATCGTGATGGCGAGCTTGGGATCGAGCGCCAGCGCAGTGCGAACTTCGGCCCACGCCTCGTCGTAGCGACCGAAGATGTTGAGCAGATCGGCGTACCACTTGTGCGCCATCGTGCTGCGCGGAAACCGCGCGATCGCCGATTTAAAGGCACTGTCAGAACCGGCAAAGTTCCAGTCTTTGAGCAGCAAAAGGTACGCAAGCGCCGCATGTGCCTCGGCGAGTTCGGGCGCCAGTGCACGCGCGCGCTCGGCCGCTGCTTGTGCCTTCGTCAGCAGTTGCACCGGATCCGTCGTATCGACATACGCCTGCGTGATGAGCGCGTACGCAATCCCGCTCCATGGTGCCGCGTACGCCGAATCACGCGCGATCGCTTTTTCGTACAAGCCTTGCGCGCGCGTAAAGTCGGCCAGCGAGCGACGGTTCCAGTAGTACGTGCCCTGCATGTACAACTCGTAGGCTTCACGATCCTTTGTGCCCACCGCGCTGGAAAACGCGGCGCCCGACGCATACGCGCGTCCCTGCAACGCGCTCACGACGGCGCGCACCACTTCGTCCTGTACGGCAAAGATGTCGTCGGCTTTGCGATCGAACGTTTGCGACCACACCGTCGACGCGTCGGATGTCTTCACGAGCTCCGCCGTAATGCGCAACTGATCGCCACTGCGCTGCACGCTGCCTTCAAGTACCGTACCCACCGACAATTCTTTACCAATCGCGCGCACGTCGGTTTCTTTGCCACGAAAGGAAAACGACGATGATCGCGATGCCACCGTGAGTCCGCTCACATTGGTGAGCGCACTGATCAACGTCTCCGCAATGCCGTCGCCCAAATACGCGTTCGCTTTGTCCGCGCTGCGCTCGGCAAACGGCAACACCGCGACGCCGCTCAATGTCGGTGTATTGTTCGATGCACGGTTTCGCGCATACCACGTGCCAATCGCCACAACCGCGAGTACTGCGGCAACGGCCATCGCGATAAAACGCGTGTGTTGTCCAGTGTCGCGCGGCGTTGCGGCGTGTCGCGTCACCGGCTGCGCCGTAAAGTTCGACGCAGCAGAGTTCCACGCCAGGGGTTCGCCACCTCGACCCCGATCCCCCTGCAACGCCGTTGCAAACGCCGCGACCGGACTGAACCGATCCACCGGACTCTTCGCCAGCGCGCGCTGCAACGCCCCCGCCACATGCGCCGGCACGCTTGGTCGCAAATTGGTGATGGGTGGCGCGTCAACACTTAAATGCTGCCGCACAATCGCCGCCGCCGTTGGCCCGGTGAACGGCGCTTGTCCGGCAAGCATCTCGTACACCACACAGGCGAGACTATACAAATCGCTGCGGCCATCGAGGTTGTCGTCGGCAACGGCCTGTTCTGGACTCATGTACGCTGGCGTGCCCACCGACATGCCCGTTTGCGTGAGTCGTTCACCGCCCGCAGCGGACACCGCACGCGCGATGCCAAAGTCCGCGACGACAGCGTGACCGCCTTCCAGCAAAATATTTTCGGGCTTGATATCGCGATGAATCACGCCACGCGCATGGGCGTAGCTCAATGCATCAGAGACTTCGTTCGCGATGCGCATGGCGTCGTCGATCGGCAACTGCTGTTCACGCTTCATGCGGTCACGCAGCGTTTCGCCTTCGACGAGCGGCATCACGTAGTACAGCAAACCAACGGCATTGCCCGAATCATACAACGGCAGAATGTGCGGATGCCGCAAATTCGCCGTGGTTTTGATCTCCTGCAAAAACCGTTCGGCGCCGAGTGCTTCAGCGAGTTCTGGCGACAGCACTTTGATGGCGACATCGCGGTCGTGGCGCACGTCGCGGGCCGCATACACCGTGGCCATGCCACCTTTGCCGAGTACGCGGCCGATGATGTAGCGGTCCGCGAGGGCGGCGGTGAGTTTATCTATGGTTGTCATGCGCGCCCAAAGTTGACTTTTGGAGCGCACATCAGCTAGTGCTATCG
>JANXUN010000331.1 GCA_025356185.1 Gemmatimonadaceae bacterium | reverse complement strand
CTCGCGGGCGCGCTACGCGCGCTGCTCTCGGAACGAGTCCTCTGCCGATGCACCCTCGGCACTCGACGCAAGCGGATGGCGGTCAGTCCGATAGGTCGGGAATCGACGGCGTGGGCCGCGCGGTGTCGCTGGACGGCGCTGACAGCTCGCACGTGCTGCCTAGGTCCACTTACGCCGTCCCCTAATAACGGGGGGATTACCCGCGGAGTTGCTCGAGCAATTTCAGTGGGTGTTGCCAAACGAGGTGCGACCAGCGGATACGCAACGTCTCGCTGTCGAGTATGAAATCGCCGACATTGCTATCCTCGTGTCGTATCTGGCGCACGATCTCGGAATTGACATCGATCAGGCAGTTCGGCAGAAGCTTTCATTGAATGCGAAGCGATATCCTGTCGAGAATTCGCGAGGCAATGCAAAAAAGCACAATCAGCTCTGAGCCTGATTGATCTAGCGGTGCTCAACGCGGACTGCCCAGCGCGCGACGTACCCTGCGGCTGGCCGCGCTCCCGCGCGATACCAGCCGCAGCACCCCGCGGTCAACTCAATTCTTATTGTCCAGCATCTTCTTGATCTCGTCGCGCGCGTCTTCCAGATGCGCCTTGCTCATGCGATCACTCGTCTTCGCAATCGCCGCCGCCAAATCGGCGTCGAGCGCTCGCATCTCGCTTTTCAAGATCGGACGAAAGTCGGCCGTGCTCACCGGCGCCGCACCGCCGGCACGCCCGCCTGCACCACCCGCCGCTGCACCAGCCGCCGCCGCCGGCGGATTGATCTTGGTCGCCATCTGCTCGAGATACACGCGCTGCAACCGGCTACGAAACGCATCGATCGGTGCGCCCGTCTCGATCTCTTTCCAGAGACCGTGACGCAAGTCAGAAAGCATGTCGCTGAGCGGATACACATCGCTCTTGGACTTCGCGAGTGCTTCCTGTTCGAGCATGCGCTCGAGACGATCGTTGGCGATCACGGCGGTCAGTGAACGCGCCTGCGCCCCCCCAACGCGATTGAGTGAACCACTCGCTTCGATCTTGCGCAAAATGTTGTCGTCGAGCAACCACGTTGGCGTCGCGTACGCGTTGTCCATCAAGAACTGCAACGCGTCTTTCTGGCGCTTCGGTTCGACGTTACGCCACACCGCACCCTTTTGTCCGACAAGCTTTTCCTGCTTGTACTCTGCGCCGATAATGCGTGCGACATGACCCATCTCGGTGGCCCACTGTCCGACCGTGCGACCATACAGCTCGCTGAGGTTCTCATACGTGTCGCCTTCTTTCCATGCGGTCGCGCTTTCCAACATGCCCATCACGCGCTTGATGTTCTTCACGCCGTTCATGGTGGCTTTCACGGCGTCGGCATCACCAACGGCTTCAGACTGCTCAGCGGGATCAGCGCCCTGTGCACCCGCATCTGACGCAAAGCGATACCACGGAATCGTGTCTTGCATCTTGGCCCACTTGTCCAACTGCGCGCGCTCCGCTTCGGAATTCTTCGCGCCGGCGATCGGTGTGTAGCCCCACATCACGGCAAACTTGTCGTACGGACCAACCTTCGGAATGAGATCGTCCAACGCGATGTTGTCTTCGGGCTGCGCGACGTAGTTAAAGCGCGCGTAATCCATGAGCGTTGGTGTGTGCCCCATCTTTGCAACAAACGTTTTGCTGCGAATCGAGTCCATTGGATACATGGAGCTCGCCTTGAAGTTGTGCTGAAATCCGAGCGTGTGTCCGACCTCGTGCGCGGTGATGTATTCCATGATGCGCCCCGCGAGGGAATCGGGGAACGGAAACTTTTGCGCGCGTTTGTCGAGCGGACCGACCTGCGTGAAGTACCAGTCGCGACCAAGGTTCATCACGTTCAGGTACGTCTGCACATCGGCGTCCAAAATTTCGCCGGTGCGCGGGTCTTTGAGTGACGGGCCGACGGCGTTTTCGGTTGCCGACGGTAACCACCGCACCATGCTGACGGTTGCGTCTTCGCCGCTAAAGTCGGGATCGTTTGCGGGGACGTCGAGTGCCACGATGCCCTTGCTAAAGCCCGCGGCTTCGAACGCGATTTGCCAATCTTCGATACCACGTTTGATCCACGGCTTGATCCACGCTGGCGTGGCCGGATCTAAGTAGTACGTGACGGGTTTTTTCGGCACGCACAAGTTGCCGACCTTCTTGTCGCTGCACTCCAAACGCCAGCGCGAAATGAAACGACGTGTTTCGACGCGTTGCGTTGCACCCGAAAAATCGCGCTGTTGCACGCTAAAGTATCCCACGCGCTCGTCATGCAATCGCGGCTGCATCGGATCGTCGGGAAGCTTCGCGATACTAAACGTGTATTTCTCGGTAGTCGGTGCGTTCGCATCGGCTGCTGGTGCACCACCGCGTCCACCACCTGCGGCGGCCGCTGCGCCTTGCGGGGTGAAGCTCTGCACGGCGGTGACATTGACGTTGCGCGAGTATGCTGCAAAGCGTTCGACGTACGAACGTGTTGCATCGACGTTGGCGCGACGACCAAGCGCGGTGTATTCCGCAACGCCGCCGGTGAACATGCGCGTCACTTCAACGACCGCCGAACTGTCTGCGCCGTACGCTTCGATGTTGAGGGCGGCGAGAATTTTGGTCACGCCGATAAGTTCCGCGGCAAGCTTTTGCGAAGCGGCCGTATCGGGAATCACATCGCGATAGTCCTGCTCTCGCACAAAAATGCGATTGTCGCGGCGTTCAAAACGTACGAGGTTGTTGCCGCCTTGCGTACCGCGAATGCCGATTTCGTCTGGCGTTCCCGCAAGCGTCGTGACGATGACGAAATCTTTGTTGAGTTCCGTGCGCGGAATTTCGAAATACAAACGCGCACCGACCATGTGCACTTTAAAGATGCCGTTCTTGGTGACCGCACGCGGTGTGATGACCGTCGCGTAGGGGCGGGGCTGGACGTCCTGTGCGGGCGCCGCGCCGCCCGGTTGATTTCCCTGGCCACCGTTGGCTCCACCACCACGTCCGGGAGCTCCACCGCCACCTCCACCTCCGCCTCCACCTCCGCCTCCACCTCCACCTCCACCGCCACCACCGGGCGCGGGCGTCGTGGCAGCCGGTGCCGCAGGGACGGGCGCCGGTGTCGGCGCGGTTTTCGTGCAGGCGCCTATCGCTACGGCGACGGCTGTCGCGGAAGCGAGAATTCGAACGTTGTTTCGCATGGGAGGGGGCTGGAAGGGCGGGGTGGTGCGGCTGTTGACCGCATGAGGCAGGCGGCGCACCACTTTATAGAGTACGTCCGGGCACGGTTCAGCGCTGCATCGACTAGGGTGCTTCAGCGATCGTTTTCATGTTGCGCAGCGCGGCTTCAAACTGCGCGCGTCGGCGTGCGACGTCGGCATCCTTCGCGGCTTTGTCGGCCAAGTTTGATTCATCGACAAGCAACGTGTAAATCAGCTTGGATGTGGTCGCCGTCAGCGGTTTCGCCTCGAGAAACCCATGGTAGAGATTGTAAAACTGCCCGGCTTTTGGCGGCTGCGCATATCCGTAGGACAGATCGGTTTTCGCCGTGAGCACTTCAAGGACAGCGCCGTTGTTGATGGAGCGCACCGATCCCATGCCGCCGTCGCCGCTGGTCACAATACACGGCACGGTACGCCCGGTGGCGATCCATTTTCCCAAATCACAATAGCCGCCAACTTTTGACCACACGTCTGTGGCCGATTTGTTGACGTCGATTTCCATGCGGATCGTGGTGTACTCGGGGTCTGCGATCCGCGTCGTTGACGGCGGAGATGCGAGCGCGAGTAGTGCGAGCGCCCGCAGAACGAAAACGGTCATGACAACTCCAAATTCTAAGGAAATCACGCGCCTGTGGAATGCGGTGAAGTGATGCGTGCCACGCACGCACGTCAAGTCGCGCCATGTCGTAGCTTTCGCATATGCAATCACGTCTCATCCACTTCGCGTTTGCGATTCGCGTCGCCGCGTCAGTTGCGCTTGCGTCGTTTACGCTCGTGTCAGTGTCAGGTGCCCAGCCGAATCGTTCTGGCAATCCGATCTTACCGGGCTGGTACGCCGACCCCGAAGCGCACGTGTTTGATGGTCAATACTGGATCTTTCCAACGTACTCAGCGCCGTACAACGAGCAGACGTACATGGACGCCTTCTCCTCGACGGATTTGGTGACGTGGGTGAAGCATCCACACGTGCTCGATACCGTGAACGTCACATGGGCGAAGCGCGCGTTATGGGCGCCGTCGGTGGTGCAGAACAACGGGTGGTACTACCTGTTTTTCGGCGCGAACGATATTCAAAACGATCAACAGCGCGGTGGCATCGGCGTTGCGCGATCGCGTTCACCAGAGGGACCGTTCAATGACGTCTTGGGCAAACCACTCATTGATCGCTTTCACAACGGTGCGCAACCCATTGATCAAATGGTGTTT
>JANXUN010000271.1 GCA_025356185.1 Gemmatimonadaceae bacterium | reverse complement strand
CTCCGTCGTCGGGGGTTTGCGCGAGCAGCGCTTCGAGTCGGTCAAAGCGATCGTCGATCATTTTCTGAAAATTGGCAATCCAAGCGGCTTCCCGTTCAAGCTTGCGCGGCCCGATGGCACACGTGCGCACACGTCCCACTTTTTTGGTCGTGACAAGTTTGGCCGCTTCGAGCATCGCGACGTGCTTCTTCATGCCGGTGAGCGTCATGTCAAATACGTCGGCAAGCTCGGTGATAGATGCGTTCCGGCGGCTGAGGCGCGTGAGGATGCCGCGACGCGTCGCATCGGAGACGGCGGCAAACGCCGTGTCGAGTGATGTGCTATACTGAACCATATGGTTCAGTATAAGAGGTCGATGTTTTGAACGCAAGGAGTGACTTCGGCGCACCGGTTGTTCGGGGCCGTCGCGATCAATGACAAAGCGGTGTGACGCTCATCAGCGTCACGCCGCTTTGCCTGCCGTAAACAGGGTGACCGGTGATATGTTTATCTGCACATGTCCGGCTCACCCTCGCTCCTGCTGCGCCTGACTCGCGCAGTCGTCGGTCTCTCGACGCTCTTGTGTCTCGGATGCGACGGCTACGAGCCGATCGTCGATGCGATGCGAGGAATTCGTACAATTGCGGCGGTGGATTGTGAGGCGATGATGTCGCCCGCAGCGGTCGGCGCGCCCGCGACTGAGCGTGCGGCAACACATGTAGACGCCACGCCTTCAACTATTGATGACGCGTCCACCGATACGAAGTTTGATTGTGGCTGCACCGGTTTTTGTCACGCAATTTCTCTCGCAAATGAATTGATTGCTGCTGCTCCAATGCCCGCTCCGTTCGTCGCGCACGGAAAGCCGACAGAGCCGTCAAGCGTGACTCGCTCGCCCTTACTGCCACCGCCCCAGCGCGCAGCCTGATAGGACACGTGTGTCCGTGAGCGTCGCGATTAACGACGCGCCACGATTGTCCTGGTAGAAACTCACATCGTTCCACAAACGCCCCTCACGGTGATCGCCGTGTGCGTCTCGCCCGTCATTCGCTTCGCGCGCGTTTCAATCGTGTCAGCAAGTCGCGCGAATCAACAGTTGCCCCCGGCGTCCTTCTGATGCATTCCGACAAACAGATCCTCCCAACTCGATCGCCCAGCCGAGGTATGCGATTCACGCATGCGCTCGTGCTTTGTGTGGCGACGTGCTGCACACCATTCGCCACGACGGCGCAATCGTCTTCGAGTCTCACCGCATCGCTGACGCTGCGCACGCTGATGGACTCGGTTCGTGCGAATTATCCGGCGATCCGGTCCACCGATGGTCGTGTGCGGGCCGCGCAGGCCGCGCGCACGACGGCCCAAGCATTTGGCAATCCAATGATCGGTTACGAGACTGACCAGACGTCGCTGCCCGGCCGCCGTCCGCTTGTCGGCATGAGTCGCCAAACCATGATCACCGCGACCGTCCCACTTGAGCCGCTGTATCAACGAGGCCCGCGCGTCGCGCGGGCGAACGCCGAGGTGCGCGCCGTCGAATTCGATGGCATCGCCACGCGACAACAGATTGGTCTCAACGCGGCGGAAGCCTTCTATCGCGTTGCCATGGCGCAAGTCGAAGCGGAAACCGGACAGGAACTTGTGGGCTGGTTGGACAGTGTGGTGGCCTACAATCGCCCGCGCGTTCGCGAAGGCGCGACGTCCGAGGCAGACCTTATTCGCTCGACTATCGAGCGCGATCGAGTCGCTGCCGAAGCGGCTATGCAACGCGCGGAACTCGCGCGCGCACGCTCAGACCTTCGTGTGTTCTTCCCGCAGGCACACGCATCCAGTGTCGTGCAATTCGATGAAACGCCATTTGCACACACGCTCGTGAACTCCGCTGCAGCAGTCACAGACGTTGAACTTTTGCAGCGAGCATCCGATCGCGGCGAGGTTCGCGCGGCTCGCGAGCGCGTATCGGCAACCTCGTCAGCCATTGCCATCGAACGCACGCTCACGATCCGTCAAGTCGGCGCCACCGTCGGCGTGATGCAGTCGATGAATCAAACCTCGCTGATCGCCGGAGTCGCACTTCCGATCCCGCTTTTCGATAGAAATCGCGGCGAAGTGCAACGTGCCGTCGCAGAGCGCGATATCGCGCGAGCCGAACTGGTCGCGCAAGAGCGTATGGTCGCCGCCGAAGCGCGCGGTGCCTACGACGCGGCGCAAATACTCACAGAGCGTGCCATCGCGCTCACGCAACGCGATTCGACCAATCTGCTGCGTCGTGCAGACGAATCGCGTCGCATCGCGCTCGGCGCGTATCGCGAAGGCGCTGTGCCGCTGTTGCAGGTGATCGATGCTGCGCGCGCATGGTCGGACACGCGGATCACTTATTACCGCACGTTATTTGCGCAGCAACAGAGCGTACTCGCGTTGCTGGTCGCGCAAGGTCAAGACCTCTTCTCTGTTCTTCCAGCCGTCAGCCCACTTAGGAGTTCAACTCGATGAGATACACGGCACGCAATTGCGTCGCGCTCGCGCCAACGGCGTTCGCGCCAATGGCGCTGACGCTGCTGATGTTTTCCAGCGGATGCTCGATGACTGAATCAAAAACGCCAGAGTCTTTGGCCGTTGCGAAAAAACCGGATTCGAGCGCGATGGCCAACATGACGGGAATGGACGCGAAAGCCATGGCAGACATGCCCGGCATGTCCGACAGCGCGAAGACCGCCGGTGAATCGTCGGGTGCAGCGATTGCCAAAGACATCACGATGTCCGCGTCGCAGATTCTGCACGGCAAGGTGCAATGGACAACGGTCACGATGAGCACTACGACGGAGTCCGCGGTCGTTCCCGGTACACTCGTACCAAACGAAGATCACACCGTTCGAATCGGCGCACCAGCCGCGGGTCGCGTGGTGAAAGTCCTTGTGCGACCTGGCGATATGGTTCGCGTGGATCAACCACTGGTGACCATTCAAAGTCCCGCTGCAGGCATGGCACAAGCAGAGCTGTCCAAGGCAGTCGCGCAAGTGAGTGCCGCGCGGGCAGGAGCGCAGTACGCAGCGACCGCGCGTGCGCGTGCCGAGCGACTGTTGGCGCTCAAAGCGATTCCACGGCAAGAGTCTGAACGTGCAATCGCCGATGATGAACTCGCGCGCGCCGCGTTGACGCAAGCCGACGCAGAGGCGCAACGTGCGCGATCGACCGCTGAGCAGTTGAGCGTTGCGAGCAACGCGAGCGGGGAAATCGTGCTGCGCGCACCGATCGCTGGCGTTGTGCTTTCGCGCACCGCAGTGCCGGGCACCGTGATCGATGCAGGAGCTCCACTTGTGGTTATAACAGACCCGTCGACGCTTTGGCTTGCCGTGAGTGCACCTGAG
>JANXUN010000210.1 GCA_025356185.1 Gemmatimonadaceae bacterium | reverse complement strand
CGCGCGAATCTCGATGCGCTCGGGGGACACGACGGCGCACTGTTGCATCGGGATGACGCCGTCGCGTTTGTGAGTACGCTTCCCGCGTTGGCGTATGATGTCGCGTTCGCAGACCCTCCGTACGATGCCGACACGGCGTTCGCACTCGTGGAACGCTGGTTGGAGGTGCCGTTTTCTGCGATTCTCGGGATTGAGCATGCGGCTGCATCGCCGATGCCAGCACCTGGGCAGACTCGGCGGTACGGAATCACCGCGCTCACCTTCTTTCGCGTATCGGACCCGTAATGTCCATCTCGTCTGCCAGCGTTGAGCGCATCGCGCTCTATGCAGGATCGTTCGATCCCGTGACGCACGGTCACGAAGATTTAATTCAACGCACGTTTACGTTTGCCGATCGGCTGGTGGTCGCCGTCGCGAACAATGTTGCGAAACAACCGCTGTTTACCGTCGATGAGCGTATTGCATTCGTCCGCGCGGTAACTGGCAATGATCCGCGTGTGGAGATCCGTGCGTTTGACGGACTGTTGGTCGACTTCGCGCGAGACGTTGGCGCGTGCGTAAACGTCCGCGGGCTGCGTGCCGTCAGTGATTTTGAATACGAGTTTCAGATGGCGCTGATGAATCGCCACTTGCACCCCTCGTTGGAAACGGTGTTCATGGCGCCGTCGCTCGACACGACATACATCAGTTCAAGTATGGTGCGCGAAGTGGCGCGCTTTGGCGGCGACGTCTCGCAGCTCGTCCATCCGATCGTCGCTCGCGCACTCGCTGAGCGCTTCGGCCGACGCGACGCGTGAAGCACTCCGTAGCGCCGTGCGTGGTGTGGCACCGAGCGCACGCATGACGTCAACGGTTTTTCTCGACGGCGTGCATCTGCGCGCAGCCGACGCCGCGCGCACGATCTTGTTTCCCGAGTCGACGGACATGCGTACCGTGCAAGCGGTGGTCGCGTTGGCGCGTCGCGGATCGGTGAAGCCGCTTCTCGTGCGACGCGGCGATACGTCAACGGGACCTGTGCCTGCGCATGGCGCGCACATGATCGACCCGTTGTCCGATGTGCGGCGACATGAAGTGGTGGAACATCTGCTCGTTCGACGCGGTGCACGTGGCCTCACTCGCGACGACGCGGTGCGGCTCGCAGGCGACCCGTTGTATTTCGCCGACGCGCTCGTGGCCCTGGGACACGCCGATGGATGCGTTGCCGGGGCAGTGCACACAACCGCAGAGGTATTACGCGCGGCGCTGTGGACGGTTGGTGGAGCGTCGGGCGTGCGCACCATCTCGTCAGCGTTCTACATGATCGTGCCGGAGTTTCGCGGCGCCGGTGAAGAGGTGCTCACTTTTACCGATTGCGCGGTCGTCCCTGAGCCGACCGCGCGACAGCTTGCCGACATCGCGCTCTCGGCGGCAATCGATCGACGGCGCATTGTTGGAGACGAGCCACGCGTTGCGATGTTGTCGTACAGCACAATGGGGAGCGCAGACGGACCGTCCGTGAGTCGCGTGCGGGATGCGATTGAACTCATTCGTCGCGAGGCGCCCGACTTAATCGTCTCGGGGGAGTTGCAAGCGGACGCAGCGCTGCTTGCCGCGATCGCTGCACGCAAAGCCCCGACGGAGCCTGCGGCGGGTCGCGCAAACGTGCTGGTGTTCCCCTCGCTCGACGCGGGAAACATCGCGTACAAGCTGGTGCAACGACTCGCGGGTGCGACCGCGATTGGACCGATCATTCAAGGACTGGCGCGTCCTTGTAGCGACTTGTCTCGCGGGGCCACGACCGACGACATTATTCATGTGGCTGCGATCACCGCCTTGCAGGCAACCAGCGGAGCCGCGGCGTGATCTTCGCTTCAGAAATCCCTTTGCACCATACATGCCCATGAGCTTCACGCTGACGCGCACAGACGACCGACTGCTCGTTAATGTCGACGGCCAACTTGTCGTGAGCAATCGCCAAGAGCTCAAGCAGGCGATTCTTGAAGAAGTCGAGCAGGGCGCACGACTGGTTGTCGTTGACTTCAGCAAGTCGCCATACATCGACAGCTCTGGGCTCGGCGCGCTCGTGTCACTTGGCAAGCGGTTGCGCGAACTTGGTGGCGACCTGCGCCTTGCTGGACTGAACGACGATTTACGTACGCTGTTCGATCTGACGCGCCTTGATGCGCTGTTCCCATTGTACGCGACGCGCGACGACGCGTTCGCCGGAAAATAGCATCAATGGCGGCACGACGTGCTCCAGCCCGCGTCTCTGCGCCGCTCGCACCAAGAGTGGAGCGCCGGTTATGGAGCATCGCGTCGGATGTGCACGCGATTGAACCGATCGTAGAGACGGTGCAGACGTTGTGCACCGCTGCCGGATTTTCGTCGTCGCACTGTCACCTCAATATTCCGGTTGCAATCACGGAAGCGAT
>JANXUN010000145.1 GCA_025356185.1 Gemmatimonadaceae bacterium | reverse complement strand
GCATGATGTTGCTGCCGTCCCCTCCGACGTTGGTGATCGATCTCTCGACAGCGGTCATCTCGAGCGCTCTTGCAGAGTTTTCCACCGACCCCGATGCGATTCTTTGTGTCGAAAATGAATTCATGCTGACGGAGTTGCAGCACACACTGCGCGGATTCTTTTTGCTCTTGCCCGATCCCGCATCGCTGCAAGTGATGTTGCGCGCGCTCCGCCTAGCATAGCGCAGACCATGCAGGCGGGCGAGCCGAAATCAGGCGAGCCGATATTCGGCCAGCCGGGAGGTCGCGACGCAGAGTTTCTGCGCGCAATGATCGATCGTATCGATCCGTTTGACCCCGGCGGCTTCAACAACCTCGGCGTCGTGTATTTCAGTAAGGGCATGTACGCCGATGCCGTGAGCGCGTTCCTTCGTGCGCTCGAAATCGATCCGCGCATGCGCACCGCTGCTCGCAATCTCGAAGTTGCGGCCACGAAACCGGGTGCGTGCGATACGCGTCTCGAGGCGTTGCGTGTCCGACTGCACGATGCGCCGGACAATCGCGCGGCGCGGCTCGAACACGCGCGACTGTTGCGGCTGATCGGGCGATCGGTCGATGCGTCACACGAGCTCGATGCGTTGATTGCGAGTGACCCCGATGATGGCGCTTCGCTGTTCGAGCGCGGGCTCGTCGAACAGCGTGCCGGCGATCTCCGTCGTGCGCAGCGTTGGTTTGAACGCGCGGTCAATGCGCATGCGGCGAACAGCGTAGCGCAGTTGCATTTGGCCGAAGTGTTGTATCAACGCGGTCAGAATGAGCAGGCGCTTGAGGCGCTCGACGCGCTTGTGGAACAGGATGCAGGGATGGCCGACGCGCACTTGCTGCGCGGATTTGTCTTGGGCGACATGGGGCACCACGAGGCGGCAATGAGCGCGTCGCGCACCGCGGCGACGCTCAACCCGTCGCTGCAGTCGTTGCAATCGAATCTCTCGTTGGAGCACGTCGCAGTGGTGGTCGCGCCCGATCCATTGGCCTTGCATGACACGGGGCTTGCGCGCTACGGTCTTGGGCTTGCGTTTCGCCAGCGCGGATACTTCAAGGAGGCGCGCGCTGAGTTCGCGCGCGCCCTTGAACACGGAGAAGATGCTCGGCTGACGCGCCACGCGTTGGCCGAGTTGGACCTGATCGCGGGGCGCTTCGCACAAGCGCGCACGACACTCGCCTCGCTCTTGCGCGACGAGTCAAGCTCGCCGCGATTCTGGAATGAGCAGGGCGTCGCGCTGCACCAAGGTGGTGACGTACATGGCGCCGCAGACTCCTATCGCGCGGCGCTCCGCCTCGATCCGCGCAGCGCCATCGCGTACAATAATCTTGGCGTGGCGCTGTCCGACGCTGGCGATCAAAATGCCGCGCGCGAAGCCCTATTGCGCGCTGCCGAACTCGATCCATCGCTGGTACGCGCGCGTCTCAACTGCGCGCGCTGGTTTCAGAGCAACCGTAATGGGAAAGTCGCACTCGCGATGCTGCGCGAGCTCGTCGCGTTTCATCCCGGTGACGCCGATGCACTGCACGCACTTGGTAGCGTGTGCCATGAACTTGGTTGGTTTGACGAAGCACGCCACGCTTTCGCTCGAGCGATCGAGCAACGTCCGCAGCATGCAGAAGCGCGCTATGGATTGGCGGATGTGCTTGGCGCGCTCGGCGATGAAGACGGCGCCTTGCGTGAGACGCAGCAAGCGTTGGCGCTTTCGCCCGTACGGACGGTTGCGCGACTGTCGGTGATCATCGAACTCCAGCGCGAGTGTCCGGACGCATGCGGCAACTTGGACTTGCTGTCGCTGCGCGAAGGCAGTCCGTTGGTCGGTGTGGCCTTACTTGAACAGCAGGTGCGGGCACTGTTGCCTGAGGCGGAGTTAATCGTTGACCCGGTCGATGCCGACAGCGATCTCGCGCGCGCATTGCTCGATGCTGATCGCTTCGCGGCGCGCGGACTGCACGGTGAGGCGCTGGAGCGGTACGAGCGCGCTCGCGTTTCACTTGAGCCTGCGCACGCCGAGCCAGAAAGTGACCACTACGGGTCGTGGCGCCACGCGGCGATCGGTGAGTCGCGCTCGCGTTGCATGTTGGGCCACGGCGAAGACGCGTACCCGCTGCTAAAACGTCTTGGTTCCCGCGATACGCGCGATCTCGAAGTGTTGGCGCTCTTCGCGTGCAGTTCGGTGCGCGTGCAACAGCCCGCACCGGCACTGATCATCGTTGCGCGAATTCTATTGCGCGCACCTGCCAGCGCCGCGCTGATGCACTTCGTTGGTGACGTCGCACTGTCGGCGGGGAATGCGGAACAGGCGCTTTCGTGTTACCGACGCGCGCTCTCACTGGATGCCTCGCGTCCGTCTGCGCGTGTCGCGATTGCGCGGTTGTTACGTGTTCGTGGTGACCTCGTTGCCGCGCGCCTCGAGTTGCTTGCGGCACTCTCCGCGGCACCGGGCTGGCGAGACGCCACGCTGGAGCTCGTCGAACTGCATCGGGCGGCTGATCGCGTTCAAGACGCGTTGTCGCTCCTCACGACGCATCTTGAGAGAACGCCGACGGATCTCGACGCGTTGGTCTTGCTTGGTGAAACGCTGGCGCGACTTGGTCGCAACGATGATGCGCGTGTTGCAGCGCTCCGCGTGTTGCGACATGATCCCGCGCACGGCGCCGCCCTGTGGTTAGATGGTGTACTGCTCGCTCGGCAGTCGCGCGTGCGCGACGCCGTTGAACGGTGGCGCCGCATCGCAGAGTACAACGCGGACGACGCGTTGGCGAGCAAAGCGCAGCGCGCGATCGACGAAACGGGATTGTCACTGCCGAACGCGCTGCTGTCGCGCATCGCCTCGTGACGCGCATGACCATCGCGGCGAGGTGCGCGTGAGTCTCGAGGGGCGCCTACGCGAACTTGCGCTACCAGAAGTGCTACAACTGCTCGCGCTGAGTCGAAAGACGGGCACGTTGCAGTTGCGCGCGCAGGTGGTGGGCCGCGCTGCGTTTGTTCGACTTGAATCCGGTGCCGTCGTTGATGCGGAGTCGTGGCAGATGGATGAAGTGGAGGACGAGCTGTTTCCTGCGGGACTCGCGTCGAGTACGAACGGTGCGCGCGCCGTCGAACAATGCGTGCTTGATCTCCTGACATGGCGGGACGGCAATTTTCGCTTTCGTCCGGCCCAGGGTACGCCACCCGCGACATCGGTGCGACTCCCACTTGAACTGCTGCTGATGGAAGGCGCGCAGCGCGCCGAAACGTGGAGTCGGCTCGAGGATCGTCTGCCCGACGCGTCAGCGGTTCCCACGTTTGTCGACGTGGAGCCGCACCAATTGCCGTTGCTTCGACTCGCGCCGCAGGAGTGGGAGCTTTTGACCCGCGTTGATGCGTCTCGCGATCTCACGGCGCTGGCGACATCGCTTGGCCGTGACGTGATCGACGTTGCAACAATCGTGCATGGCCTCATTGGCAGTGGTTTGCTTACGTTGCGCGCTTCGGCTCACGCGCCACGCAGGCACGCGACACCGCCAATCAGCGTCGCATCGATAGCGGCCAACGTCGCGATCGTCGAGCCAGCGATCTCGCATGCCGATGCGTCGAGTGACCTTTGGATCCCGCACGGTGACGACGCGGCACTGTCGTCTGGTGATCGTGCGGACGACGATTCGATCTTTGATCCGATCGAAACGGGAGTGATGTCGGTCGATGGCGTACCGCGACAACGGACTGCACCGCGCGGCGTCGTACTCGTGCGCGATCGCAGCACATTGTCATCGGCAATTCCTGTGACGGAACCCGTTGCGGCGACGGTCGCTGAAACGTCTCTCCACCGAGGGGAGGCGGAGTGGTCAATTTCTGGTATGCATGCACCGACGTTGTGCTCGCATGGTGACGATGCGGCCCGACGCG
>JANXUN010000084.1 GCA_025356185.1 Gemmatimonadaceae bacterium | reverse complement strand
CCCAACGGCACTGGCGACACGGGACACCCCCTTCTACTCACTTCTGTCATGCACGCGACTCGTTTCGTCCACTCCCCGCTCCTGACGGCAGGACTGATCGCCAGCGCCGCGCTTGCCGCACCGATGCTCGCGCAAACAGCGATGGTTCGCGACAAAAGCGCGCCTACTGTGCTGCGCACCTCGCGCATAGTGGACGGCGCCGGCAATGTCTTACGCAACCAAGACATCTTGATTGCGAACGGACGAATTGCCGCGATTACTGCGTCGACCGGCGCACTGCCGAGCGGCGGTATCGACTTGCGCGGTCGCACCGTCATGCCAGGTATGATCGACACCCACGTGCATTTGGGGTGGTACCTCAATAGCAAAGACAAGCTGCACACCGCGCGTGACGGCGATACGCCTGACGTTTTTGCGTACAATCAGGCCGCCAATGCATGGGCCACGCTGCGCGCGGGTTTCACCACAGTCCAAGACGTGGGCGAGCCGGAAAATGCCGCGCTGCGAGATGCAATCAATCGCGGATTGCTTCCCGGTCCACGAATTCTCACTTCACTTGGGTCACTCAACGAGACCAGCGCCGGTGGATCGCCCGATTCGCTGCGGTGGGTCGTGCGACGCTTTAAGGCACAGCGCGCCGACGTGATCAAGATTTTTGCGTCGAAGTCCATTCGCGACGGAGGCGAGGCTACCATGTCGGACGCACAGCTCGAGGCTGCGTGCGGCGAAGCGACGGCGCAGGGACTGCGTTCAGTCGTGCATGCGCACTCGGCAGAAGCTGTGCAACGCGCGGCGCGCGCGGGTTGCACACAAGTTGAGCACGGCGTCTTTGCTGATGATGTGACACGCGCACTGCTGGTGCAGCGCGGAACATACTTCGATCCGCAGTGCGGCCTCGTGTTTCACAACTATCTCGACAACAAGCAGTGGTTCGAAGGAATCGGGAACTACAACGCTGTTGGATTTGCATCGATGGAGAAAGCCATTCCGCTCGCTGAAGCGGGAATTGGACTCGCGAGTAAAACGCCGAAACTCAAGATGATTTTCGGAACCGATGCGGTTGCCGGCGCACACGGTCGCAACGCCGAAGAGCTCGTGTGTCGCGTTCGTCGCGGCGGACAGCCAGCGATGGACGCGCTGATCAGCGTCACGTCGCTCTCCGCGCAAGCGCTCGGGCTCGAAACCGTCATCGGCCGCATCGCACCGGGATTCGAGGCCGACGTGATTGCGACCGACGGCGATCCCGTCGCCGAAATCGAAGCGACGCTGCGCGTGAGCTTTGTCATGCGCGGAGGTCGCGTTTATCGCAACGACGGCGCACGAATTCCGTCGGCGCCGCCGAACAAGAAGAAGTAAGCAAGCCGAGCGACTCAACCAGTCGACAGCACAAACTGGTTGCCTTCGCTGTCTTTGAAAATCGCGGACGTGCCCCACGACTCCGTCTTGGGGTTTTCGATTCGCTGATGGCCGATCTGACCCAACACGATCGGTCACCGTCGTCGTTCTTGGTGTATCTTGCCCTGGCGCGGCGCACCTTGGGCGCCGGTCGACCGCACGTGACGATTGCGCTCGCCGACATCGCCGAGTCCAGCGGGCTCTCCAAGCGCACGGTGCAGGCGGCGATCAGTCATCTCGCGCGTCGGAAATTGGTGTCGATCAAGCGCGAGCACCTTACCAGCGTCCCCACGTACACGGTCCATCGGCCTTGGCGGCGCTCATGAGGCGAATTGCCCAAAGCGCCGCGTGGCATCAGCTTGCAGCTATGACTGTATTTTCCAAAACTGACGCGACCGCGTTTGGGTTTGCGCGCCGTGCAACGTGTGCTGCTTTCCCGCTCGTCGCCCTGCTCTCGGCACGCCTTGGTGCACAATCATCGCCCCGTGTGCTCACCGCCGACGACTATGCGCGCGCCGAAAAGGCGCTCGGATTTGCGACGCTGCCGCTGACGATTTCCGGAGTCGTGCAGCCCACGTGGCTCCCTGATGGACGCTTCTGGTATCGTGCGCGGCAGCGCGACGAAAGCGTTCCAATGCTGTTGGTCGATCCGATCAAGGGCACGAAGACCAACTGTGCGGTCGAGACCACGGCGTGCACGACCATTCAAGCCTTGTTGCAGACGCCGATCGTCGCGAGGCGTGTCGGGACGCCGCCCGAATCGATGTCGCCCGATGGCGCCCGCGCGGTGTTTGTGCGCGATTGGAATTTGTGGGTGCGCGATGTGGCGACCAATGCAGAAACGCAGATCACGCGCGATGGCGTGAAAGATTTTGGATATGCAACCGACAACGCGGGGTGGATTCACTCCGATCGCGCCATCGTCACGTGGTCGCCGGACTCCAAAAAGCTCGCGACCTTTCAGCAGGACCAACGCAACGTCAACGAGATGTATCTCGTGCGTACGCGCGTTGGACATCCGACGCTCAGCGCGTGGAAGTACCCGCTCCCTGGCGACAGCGTCGTCGCGATGATTGGGCGCGTCATCGTCGATTTCAGTAGTGCGACGCCCGCTGTGATTCGCCTCAAAATGCCCCTTGATCAGCACCGCTCGAGCGTGTGCGATCACATCTCGTGCGTCGACGGTGAATTTGCCGACGTGCAGTGGTATCCCGACGCGTCGAAGTTGGCTTTTGTCTCGTCGACGCGTGACCACAAAGTTGCGACGCTACGCGTCGCCGACGCTACGAGCGGAGACGTAAGAGCGGTCTTGCGCGAAGAGGTAAAGACGCAATTTGAATCGGGCGACAACGAGCCCAACTGGCGCGTGCTACCCGCAACCAACGAGGTACTTTGGTTTTCAGAGCGCGACGACTGGGGTCAACTGTATGCGTACGATCTCACCACGGGCGCTTACAAGCGTGCGGTGACATCAGGTGCCGGCGATGTCGTTACGGTCACTCGTGTCGATGAAAAAACACGCATGCTGTGGTTTGTCGCCGTGGGCAAAGATTCCACGCACGATCCGTACTTTCATCACTTCTATCGCATTGGACTAGACGGCAGAGGACTCACGTTGCTCACGCCGGAAGACGGTGATCACTCGATATCGATGGCGCCCGATGGCAAAACATTTGTTGACGTGTGGTCGCGCCCTGACCTGCCTGCGACGTCGGTGCTGCGCAATGCCCTCACTGGCAAGTTGATCAGCACGCTTGAAGTCGGCGATATCACCAAGCTGCTCGCAACGGGGTGGCGTGCACCGACGCGCATCACCGTGAAAGCGCGCGACGGAAAGACCGATCTGTATGGGCTGATGTACACGCCAGTCGGCATGGATTCGAGCAAGAAGTATCCGATTGTCAATAACGTGTATCCCGGTCCCCAAGTCGGCAGCGTGGGACCTCGCACATTCAGTTCGGCGCGTGGCGATCAGCAAGCGCTCGCGAACCTGGGGTTTGTTGTTGTCCAAATCGATGGCATGGGCACACCGCTTCGCAGCAAGTCGTTTCACGATGCGTATTACGGCAAGATGGGTGACAACACGCTCCCCGACCAAGTGGCGGGCATGCAGGAACTTGCGCGTCGCTTCGCATTCATCGATATTGATAAAGCGGGCATCTGGGGACATTCTGGCGGCGGATTCGCAACCGCCGATGCCATGTTTCGATATCCTGATTTTTTCAAAGTGGGCATTTCAGAATCGGGCAATCACGACAATCGCAACTACGAAGATGATTGGGGCGAGCGTTATCACGGACTGTTGTCGCGCGGACCAAGCGGTACCGACAACTACGACGCCGAAGCCAATCAGTCGCTCGCTCGCAATTTGAAAGGCAAATTATTGCTCGCACACGGCACGATGGACGACAACGTGCCGCCCGATAACACGCTGCTGGTGGCTGATGCACTCATCAAAGCGGGCAAAGACTTTGATCTGCTCATGCTTCCCAATCAGGCGCATGGATACGGTGCCGCATCGAACTACATGATGCGTCGTCGATGGGACTACTTCGTGACGAATCTGATGGGCGCGACGCCGCCCAAAGAATATCAGATCGGGCCCAAATCACCGCGACCGTAGCACGGTCCGCTCACAAGAACGCCATGGAAATATTTCGTGAGTTCACGTTTGAAGCAGCGCATCGACTGCCCAACCTCCCGCCCGCACATAAGTGCAGTCGGCTGCACGGTCACAGCTTTCGCGTCACGGTGCACGTCGAAGGTCCGCTTATGCAACACGAAGGGTGGGTGATGGATTTTGCCGAGGTCAAGCGAGCGTTTCAGCCGTTGTACGACCAGCTCGACCACCATTACCTCAACGACATCGCCGGATTGGAAAATCCAACCAGCGAAGTGTTAGCGCAGTGGATTTGGACGCGACTCGCGCCAGCGTTGCCAGGACTCACGCAGATTGTCGTGCGCGAAACGTGCACCAGTGGATGTGTGTATCGCGGCTGATCTATTGCGGTTGATCGGCCATGAGCGCGTCGCAGCGTACTGCCTGGTCAAATCCTTCTGGTTCAACTTGAATAGTCGTGTGCTCAATGTGAAAGCGATCGCGTAACAGCGCGCACGCGGCGGACAGCAGTGTCGACTGCGCGCCATACGTCGTTGTTGCGGCGACCTGCAAATGGCCGGCGAGCGCGACGGTGCCGCTGCCAATCGACCACACGTGCAGATCGTGCACCGCGCGCACGTCGGGAAGCGCGCCAAGCGCAGCACGCACGGCGGCGACGTCAACGTGCGCCGGCGCAGACTCCATCAACACATCAACGGTCTCGCGAAGCAGACGCCACGACGAGAACGCAACGAGCAGCGCGATCACCACCGAGACGGTGGGATCTGCCCACGTCGCACCAAACTTCCACACCGCGAAACCCGCAGCGATCGCGCCGATGCTGCCGAGCGCATCGCTGGCAACGTGCAACCACGCGCCACGCATATTCAAACTCGCGTCGCGACCGCCGTGGAGCACGGCCATCGCGATCAGGTTCACCACGAGCCCACCCGTCGCAATGCCCATCATGGGCAAGCCTGCAATTTCCGCGGGCGTATGCAGTCGTTCGATCGCCTCCACCACGATCCAAACCGATGCGGCCACCAATGCCGCACCGTTTGCAAGTGCCGCTAAAATCTCTGCGCGCTGATAACCAAACGTGCGTTGCGTCGTGGGCGGGCGCTGCGCGAAACGCATGGCAATGATCGCCAGTACCAATGACGCGACATCCGACAGCATGTGTCCAGCATCCGCCAATAGCGCCAGCGAATGCGTCATCAACCCGCCCACAACCTCAGCCACCAAATACACCGCTGACATAGCGAGCACAATCGCAAGTCGCGACTGCCCCGCACCCGCGCCGTGCGAGTGGCCGCCGTGCGAGTGGCCAATCCCATGCGCATGGCTGTGCCCGTGATCGTGCGCATGCGACTGCACGAGGACGTCCTCATGCGTGCGCGGCGGCGCGTCATCGTATACGCGAACAGTCTTCTCGGGGGCCATGATGCAATATGGTAAACGTGCGCATAAATTGCGCGTCATGGATCGCATCTTCTTGATGTTCGGCGCCATCGCTGGCGCGACCGGTGTTGCCGCAGGCGCCTTCGGAGCGCACGCGCTGCGCGACAAGCTTGAACCGCGTATGCTCGACGTCTTCGAAACGGGAGCGCGTTATCAGATGTACCACGCGCTCGCGTTGCTTGCGATCGGACTGATTGCCAACCGATGGCCGAGTACGCTCATCACCAGCGCGGGATGGCTGATGATGGCCGGTACGCTGTTCTTCAGCGGCTCACTCTACGCGATGGCATTCACGGGCGTACGGGCGCTCGGCGCGATTACGCCGATAGGCGGCGTGTGTTTTATCGCGGGGTGGGTGTGCGTGGCGATGGCGGCAGCGAAGATTCGGTAACTACGAAGTTTGTGGTTGCCAGCAACCGCTAGGTCATGGGTTTTGAGTTTGGGTTTTGGGTTATCAACTGTTGATAACCGAATACCATTACCGATAACTCAAAACCTAGCAGTTCAAATCTCGCTACTTGATATGATCCCGCACCTTCAGCAGCCGCTCCCCCGCCGCATGAATCGTCGCATCCTTTTTCGCAAAATGAAATCGAATGTAGTTATTCACCGGCTCGCGGAAAAAGCTTGATCCCGCCACACCCGCAACACCGATCGTTTTAATAAAAAAATCCGACGCCGCCCTATCGTCGGCGAATCCGAGCGGGGTGATGTCGACCATCGCGTAGTACGCACCCTGTGGCTCGACGTATTGCAGCCCTGTCTGCGCGAGATAGCCAAGAAAGAGCGAACGCTGACGCGTATAAAAATCGCGAACGTCGTGGTAGTACGAATCTGGAAATTCGAGTGCAGTGACTGCCGCTTCCTGCAGCGGCGCCGCCGCGCCGATCGTCAAAAAGTCGTGCACCTTTCGCGCTGCCAACATGAAGTCGCGCGGCCCTTGTACATACCCAAGTCGCCAGCCCGTGATCGAGTACGTCTTGGATAACGAGTTGCACACGATGGTGCGATCGAACGCGCCGGGAAGCGCGTGCGTATACACATGTTCGTATGGCGCAAACACCATGTGCTCGTACGGCTCGTCGGTGATGATGAACGTGTCGTACTTGTTCGCGAGCGCGACGATGTACTCAAGCTCCGCGCGCGTAAATGCTTTGCCCGTGGGGTTGCCAGGGTTGCACAAAATGATCGCCTTGGGTCCCTGCTGAAACGCGCGTTCTAATTCCGCTTTGTCAAACTGAAATTCGGGAGGACGCAATGGCACCCAAATCGCCTCGGCGCCCGAGAGAATCGTGTCCGCATAGTAGTTCTCGTAGTACGGTGAAAAAATGATCACCTTGTCGCCGGGATTGCACGCCGTCATCAGTGCGACCATCATCGCCTCTGTGCTGCCACACGTCACCACGAGATGCTCGTCGGGATTTATTTCGACGCCACCCCAGTGGGTGATTTTGCGGGCCAATGCCTTGCGAAAGCGCGGAGATCCCCACGTGACCGCGTATTGGTGATAGGGTCCGTGCGCCTCGCGTGCCATCGCGTCAAGCAACAGCGGCGGCGGCTCAAAGTCGGGAAAGCCTTGGGCCAGATTGATGGCGCCGTACTGGTCGGACGTACGCGTTGTCGTCCGAATTACCGATTCTGAAATGGCGTTGAGCCGTGATGACGTAGTGGGCATATTCGCGAATATGTCATGCGGTGCCGATCACTGCTACCGCTTGCGTGAGCGACTAGCGATTGTTCCTTGCATGACGCATGGCGCCCCCTCGGCGGTTCAACTCGCAGTGATTGCGTGCATCAGCCTGATCGCCGGCGCCGTCAACTCGATTGCTGGCGGCGGAACACTGTTGACGTTTCCCGCGCTCTTGGGGCTTGGCATCCCTGCAGTTGCTGCCAATGCGACAAGCACCGTGGCGCTGTGGCCCGGATCGATTGGCAGCATGTGGGGTTATCGACGCGAACTTGTCGGCATCCAAAAGTGGGCGATGCGTCTCGCGGTGCCCAGTCTGCTCGGTGGAATCGTCGGCGCGGGACTACTGCTCATCACGCCAGAGGCACGCTTCCGCGCGTTAGTGCCGTGGCTCGTGTTTGGCGCGACCGTTTTGTTTGCACTGCAGGGACCCGTCATGCGGTGGCTCAAGCAGCGCACCACCACGACCGCGGACGTGATGAACGACGAGCCGACCGTACCGCTCGCCGCGATTCTCGTGTCGCAATTTTGCGTTGGGATTTACGGCGGATACTTTGGCGCAGGCGCCGGTATCGTCATGCTTGCCGTGTTTGGTCTGATTGGATTGACCAACATTCACCAGATGAACGGCCTCAAGAACATCAATGGCATTTGCTTCAATGGCGTCGCCGCGATTGCGTTCAGCGTGATGGGGCTTGTCAATTGGCCCGTGGCGCTGGTGATGGCCGTCGGCTCCGCTGCAGGTGGCTACACGATGTCGGGACTCGCGCAGCGGGTCCCGCAGGACTGGGTGCGATCTGCCGTGACCGTTATTGGCCTCGGCAGCGCCATCTGGCTGTTCGTGAAACGCTGATCACGCCGCTTTTCGCGCCTTCCGTTGCGACTTGCGTTTGTATTGCGCCGAATCCGCTTCGCGAAGCAATGAATCGACGTCGGCAATCGCGTCCGGTTCGGCAAACGCGAAGCCAAAACTGACTCCCAGCGTCCACGCAGTCGTTGGATTATTTGCGCGTCCTGCATTGTTTCGCGCCACCGCGAGATCAAGTCGCTCGACCACGCGCTCGATTTCGTCACGACCGACATCGCATGCCAACACAGTGAACTCGTCACCGCCAAGTCGTGCAAGCAAGTCGGTTGATCGAAAAGTTTCGCCGAGCATGCGCGCCATCTCTTGCAGCGCGAGATCGCCGATCGGGTGACCAAATCGATCGTTGATGAGTTTGAACGCATCAAGATCGCCGTACAGGAGTGCGCACGAGCGTCCGCGGGCTTGCGCTTCACGAATCGCTTCGCCGGCTTGCGTCATAAACCCACGGCGATTGAGCAGTCCAGTCAACTCATCACGCGTAGACAGGAATTTCAATCGGTCTTCTGCGACCTTGCGCTCCGAAATGTCCCTGACCACCGCAACGAGCCCGCCCTGCGGCAACAGGGTCAGCGAAATCTCCTGCGGAAACTGCTGACCGGACGCGCGCTGACCGAACACTTCTCCGTGCCAGAACCCAAGCGAGGTCACGTCGGAGCGCACGGCTTTCGTCAGTCGCGTTGATTCGCTCGATTCATACAAGGAAATCCATGTGCGTCCCAAGAGTGACTCGACCTCGACACCTTGCTGACGCGCAAATGCGTGATTCACAAATTCTAAGGTGCCACCGGCGTCGATGATCGCGACGCCATCGGCGGCAACCGCCAGCGCAGCAGCGAGCGTCTTGCGCTCACGTTCTCCCGCGCGACGTGCAGTGACATCGCGCGACAGACCGACATACCCGCTCACCGCTCCCGTCGCATCGTGCAGTGGCGTCAACGTCAACTCAATCCAATGCGGCGTTCCGTCTTTGCGATAGTTCAGGATCTCATCGTGAAATCCTTCGCCGTCGCGCATCGCGCTCTGAATACGCACCACTGTTTCTTGCGACGTGTGCGATCCCTGCAAGAGCGGACCCGGTGTTCGTCCAATGACCTCTGCTGCAGCGAAACCAGTGAGCTGCTCAAAAGCCGAGTTCACCCACGAGATTCGCGCCTCTGCGTCGGTCATCATAACGGCATAGTCGCTTTGCCGAACGACGACGGACAACGTTTCCATCTCGCGCACGACGGCCCGCTGTGCGGACACATCGGTGAACGTTGCCACGGCGCCGGGTCGATCATCAAAGTCGCTCGTGAACATCGGACGCGCATTCACGCTCAGCTCCCGCGCGCCATCGTCCGTTGTGATGCGCATGAGATATCCATCGACGCGCTCGGCGTTCAATCGCGCGCGGGAAATCGGCCATTCGACTCCCGTCAATGCCACGCCTTCGAGTGTGGTTGCGGCCCAGGGGACATCGTCAGCAAGGCGATCAACGATTTCATCGCTGCTCACGCCAAGAATTCGTTGCGCACTCTGATTCCACGCGACCAAACGTCCGGTGCGATCTTGCACCAACACCCCTTCGGCTAGGGAGTCGATGACCGCCCGATGCAACGCTTCACGTTCTGCGAGTGAATCACGCAAGCGACGCTCGCTGCGCAGATCGTGCGCCAGTACAACGAACACTTCGGGATAATTGAAACGGTCGCGCTGTGCCATCAGTGTGACGTCAATGGCAGATGACTGCTTGTCGTTGGAACGAAGCGACAGTTCACCCTGCCACTTGCCGTGCTCCAGCACCAACGGAATCACCTCGGAGCGTACCAGTCGAGCAGATTCTCTCGACAGCAACCGCAAGAGTCCGAGTCCGCGAAAGCGCTCAATGGACGGCATGGCCGTCGAGGCTGCAACATTGACGTATAGAAGGCTGCCATCGATGCCAACCATGAGCACCATGTCGGGCGCGGCGTCCAACGTCATCGCGAAGCGTTCAAGGGTGCGCGAATGCGTCGCAATATCCCGCCGTTGCTCGACCAGTTCGTCGCGCACGGCTTCTATTTCACGGCGGCTGGCGAGCAACATGCCGCGCTGCTCGTGCAGCAACTCGTTCTCTTGCTGTAATGATTGCGCGCTGCGCTGCAGCGTGTCCGCATGTTGATGTGACTCGCGCAATAATTGCTGCGTGTCATGCAACAATCTTGCGGTCGCGCGCTGCGCCGACCGCACAATGAAAAATCGCACTGCACCGCCGATTCCACATACAAGAACGACACTTAGCACCACAATCTCGCCGGACACAGCAAGTCCTCTCCACGCTACTACAGGGAGCGCCCAGAGGGCGGAATGCATGCGGCGTCGCAGGCTATCAAGAGTCTCGGCGCCACCTGCGCATTCCTAAAGCCAAACGCCCCGGCGATTGCTCGCCGGGGCGTTTTAGAGGCGCTGCGTGAGAGCTTAGTGCGCGATGCTTATGAACCAGGCACCGACCATCGGGCCTCGTGGAGCGCCACGCCCGGCAGGCGGAGTGGCTCCAGCCGCAGGAGCAGGTGCCGCACCGTATTCAGGCGTGAACACGTACGCCCGGTGCTTCTTGTCGTCGACTGCAATCGTCTTCGCGCCGGCAAAAGTCGGAACCGTCGCCTTCACCGTGTACTTGTCGGGAGAATCCTGATGGACGACGGTGATATTGCCCGCGCGTCCCGACGGAATGTAGATCAACTGCTCTGCCGCGTCCCAGCCGAGCGCGTCGACGCCATCGCCATTGTCGATCTGCGCGACAACTTTGCCGCTCGTCGCATCGACCACAACCGACTTCTTTCCGCAGCCCGCAAAAATGCGATTGCTCTTTTTGTCGTATGCGATGCCGGTGGGTCCGTCGCACGGTTCGATGCTCCACGACGCCGTCACCTTCATCGTCTTCATGTCAACAACGTCGATCGCGTTCTTGTCTTCAATGTTAATAAAGACGCGACCTTTACCGTCGCTCGCGCCGCCTTCTGGTGCCATACCGCTTAACGTGATCGTGCCTTTCACGTCGCCACTCTTTGCGTCGACAACGACTGCCGTTCCCTTCGGATGGCTGTGGTTAATCGACAAAATCATGTTCGTCGACTCGTCATACCAAATGCCGTCGGCACCATCGATACCGATGTGCACTTTCTTGATGATCGCATTGTCCTTGAGGTTGAACATCGTCAAGGTGCTGTCGCCGGCATTCGTCGTGAATCCGTGTCCTTCTTTTTGTGCGAACGCAATGCCGTGTACGCGCGGTGTATCCATGATGTCGCCGACGACTTTACCGGTCATGCCGTCCACCACCATCACATGCGTTTGACGCGAGATGTAGATACGACCCGTTGCAGGATCGGCGGAGAGATAATCGGTGCCACCAGCGCCACCGATGTTGAACTTCTCCGTCTTGAAAGTCTGCGCCGATGCAAAGGCGGGTAGTAGCACTGCAGCGGCGGCACATGCCGCACGCATGGTAGTACGAAAGCGAATCATCACAGCCTCGAAGGATGGGGATCGCGGACGCCAACGACGTCACACACCAATATGAATAATGCCCCGTCGAGACTGTCAGCAAGATGACAAGCGCCTCGGCGGTTTTGCGTTCAGTCGTTGAAGGAGCGCCTCGAGAGCGCCAGTGGCGCGAACGTCATGAGTACCGCGAGCGCGAGCGCAACCACGCTCATGACCTTGCCTTTCGCATAGCTCGCCGAATCGAACGTGAGCTGCACTTCCTTCGCGCCAACGGGCAGGTCAACGCTAATAAGCGTTTGATCACCGCGCCGCACGACGCCGACTTTCCCGTCCACCGTCGCGTGCCAATCCGGATACCAGTTTTCGGAGATCAACAGATGCCCCGCGGTCGAATCTGCGCCAGTGAGTGAAACCGTCATGGCACCTGGCGACCATTTGGCCACTGTCGCTTGCACATGCGACTGCGGGAACGGCTGCTTGGCCTCCCCCACCGACGCCGTCGACGTGTCGGGCAGCAATAGCGCGCCGCTAACGGGAAACTGCGGATTCACCAGGGTCGGCACGGTCTGCGCGTCAGGCACCTTGGCCGCTGCCAGCATCACGCGCGCGTACCTGGGCGTGGTATCTGCCTCGTACAACACTGCGGTGGTTCCAAACGCAGTTGTTGTCGGTCCAACAACCTGATGAAATCCGGGGATCGGTTGTGCTTTGTCGAGAATGAGAAAGCGCAGTGCTAGCAGATCAAACAAATTCGGCGAGCCGAGGTTGCGCCACCCTTGGGCTTTGCCACCAAGCAGCTGATAGTTATTCAGCTCGAAGCCATGATAGCCGAGCGCGCTGGGAATTCCGTACTTCATAAGCTTCGCGTGTCCGTACGCGTCAGCACCATCCAGCACGCGATAGGGAAGTGCAACACCGTGCAAATGCGTGGTGACCGCATCGTCGCGAAACAGCTCGCTTGCGCGCGGCGAAAACGTGTAAAAGCCGCGATCAACGCTCCAACTGTCGAGCGCCACGATGGCAATGAGTGCCACCGACGCAACGACGCGGTGAACGCGGCCAAGCGCGGTGAGAATGAGCAGTGCACTGCCGATCAGCACAAACGTCAACAGTCGCACGGCGCCGACTTGCAACTCACTTGAATTCGCCGACACGGCTTCAGCGCGTTCAGGAATGGCGAGTGCCTCAGCGAATCCCTGCAGCGCGCCAACGCTGCCAAGCAGCGCGAACAGCGCAAACCCACCGCATACGAGAAAGAGTGTGCGCTTGGGAACGCGTTGTGCGAGTACTCGATCGCATCCAATCGCCGCAAGAATCGCAATCGGAAATGCAACGAGATAAAACACCATACCCATCGCGCGAATCTTGTTGAGCAATGGGAGGAACTCGAAGAACGGACGATAGAACGGGGTGTTACCGCCAAACGCAAACATCAAGAACAGCAACGCGCCTGCGCCAAACGCGATGACGAGTCGACGACGCGCGACGTCGCCGAGTGCAAATGCGGCAAGTGCGAGCGGCAAGAATCCGATGTACTCGGTGTGCAGCTTGATCGGGTTTTGTCCCCAGTAGTGTTCGAGCACGCCGTTAAACTGCGGCAACAGCATCGTGAAAATTTCTGACGGCGGCATCGCGTAGCTCGTCGCGAATGCCCATCCGGTGTCGGTTCCACCTTCCGCGCGCGGCGAATATTTGATGTATTCGTAAAACGGCAACACTTGCAGCGCGGTAATTCCGACGCCGACGCCGACAGCGACGGCCGAGTAGGCAAGTGCGATCCATGGATTACTGTTTGGTGCGCGCTCGCTGTCCCAAAACGCAAGGAAAAGCGCCCACATTCCAAGCGCGATCAGTAAGAAGTAGGCCATGTGATAGTGGCCCAACACGATCAGCGCGATAACCAATGCAAACGCGCCGTACGCCCATCGTTTCTGATGGCGAATCGCGTGGAGCAAAGTCCAGAACGCGAGCGGGGTGAGCGCAGACACGAACAATTTGCCGTCGTGTCCAGGGCTCATCTGCGACGCGACAATTCCCGTCAATTCATATGCAACGCCCGCGAGCAGCGACGCGCTCCAACTCAGGCCAAGCGCGCGGCTAAAACGGTAGGTGAACCATCCGGCGAGTACGAAATGGAGTGCCATCCCCCATGTGATCGCGAGGTCGACGGGCATGATCCACCGAAGCCATGCGGTGGGATAAAAAATGTCGCCGTGCATGGCGGCGATGTACGGCAGACCACCAAAGAGAAACGGGTTCCACTGCGGAATGGACCCTGTCGCCTTAAACGTTTCTGCGCCAAAGAGGCGAAACGAATAGCCGGCAATGAACATGTCCGAGCGATTGCCGCCAAACAGGATCTCTCCCGAAAGCAACGGCCAGAGCAGGGTGAATGCTGCGAGTATGCAAACCGCAGCGGCAACCAGGTGCGGCGCGCGCGGTTCAAACGCGGTGGCGGAGTCGGGTTTTGTGGGCACGCGAGAGTATCACGGAGGTGCGGGAGCGCGGCAAGGGTCGGCAAGGTGCGGATTACTGTCGAGCTCGTCGCGCGGTGGTGATTGGCGTTATCGTTGTCAGCGCCATCACCACCACGAAATTCTCACGCACCCAGGAAGTTTTGAAATGACAGATCCCGGCACCTTCACCGCCGAACACCGTTCGTGGCAGTGGGAGCTCGCCTTACAATTTGAGGACGGCTCGCTCACCGCAGACCAGTGGAATGAATCGACCTTGGCCGTCGTGGCCGAGTGGTACGCCAAGAACCTGCCGCGCGAACAAGCTGTGGCCCGTTACACCAAAGCGTACCGCCAGAATCACCATCGCCTCACACATCGGCTTGATGCGCATTCCGTTCATACCGACGATATCGCGGCGCTCGACAGGGTGTGGGAGTCGCTACTCACCCGGCACCTCGACCACACGCACGAGTAGTAACGAGGACCACGGTGCTAAACAAAGCAGCCCGCTCTCGTTGGAGAGCGGGCTGCTTTGTGTGTACGACTGCAAATGAGTGATCGCCTTACGGTACGATCGTCTGCGGCTTTTTGGGCGCGTTCGCGTTCTTCACATAGAGATCGAGCCACGCTGTCCACCGAGCCCACTGATCCAGATCCGATTCCTTGGTCGCCGGGCCGTGATCTTCGTACGGATACATGAACAGCGCGCCGGTTTTGCCGTTCGCGCGCAGCGCCTGCATCATGCGAATGCTGCTTTCTGGCGCAGTGCCAACGTTCTGATCTTCGATCGAGTGGTACATCAACACGGCGCCTTGGATTTTGTCAGCGTAGAAGAACGGCGACATGTCGGTGTACGTCTTTTGCGCCTGCCAAAAATCACGACGCTCGCTTTGGAAGGACGTCGGCGTGAGCGTGCGGTTGTACATGCCGTCGCCGGCGATACCGGCTTTAAAGAACGGCGTGTGCGCCAGCGCGTTCATCGTGCTAAAACCGCCGTAGCTATGACCACCAATGCCTAAGCGCGTGCGGTCGATGTATCCCTGCCGATCGAGTTCATCGATAACCGCGGACAAGTCCGTCACGAGGTCGGAGATGTAGTTGTCGTTCATTCGACCGTCCATTCCGACGACGGGGGGATCGAAGTTCGCAACCGCATAGCCCACTTGCGTGAGATAGTCCATCGTTCGCGCGCCACCGTTGGGAAACGCGTTGATGTTTTCGCCACGCAGCGTGCGGTCGTATGCCGCCTGCTCGGTGTATTCGTACGGATAAAACCAGAACATCGCCGGAAGCTTTGTGCCTGCTTTGTAGTCGGCGGGGAGCGTCAGCTTGACGACGAAATTGAATCCGTCTGGACGTGTGACGGTAATGCGCTTGCGAATCGCGTTGGTAAACTCGGGCGCGTAATCTTTGTTGGCCGTGAGTTTGGTCATGGTGCCCGTCGCCATGTCACGCAGATACGAGTCACCGACTTGCTTGGACGATTCGCGCGTCACAACCGCTTTGGTAAAATCGTCATCGAGCGCGGTGGTAACCGTTTCAACCGCATCAGCGGCGCCCTCAAACACGCGCGACTTTTTGCCCGTCTTGATGTCGATCTTGTCGATAAAGTTACGCGGCGCTTGCTGCAAATAATTCTTGAAATGCTGCGTGCCGCTCAAATACACAGCACCATCATGCGACACCATTGCGACCTGACCACCTTGCGTACCGCGCTTGGTCATCATCGCACCGGGATTCGCGTAGAACTGCAGCGAATCATCCGCTCCTGCGGCGCCACGACCGCCACCGCCGCCTGCACCACCACGTCCACCACCACCACCGGCAAGCGCTGGCGTGTACGCACGCTGCCGCACGATGGTGTGCTTTTCCGTCGGCGTCGTCAGATCGACATGATAGATCTCGCCGGTATTGTTTGCCGTTGTGCCGACAAACAGTTGCTTCGCGTCATCGCTGAATACAAGCGTGCTGATCGGTCCATCGGATTGGTACAACACCTTGGTATCGGTCGCGCCGTACGGCGGCATCCACTGCATCACGCGTTCGCGACGCCCGGCGCCACCGGCCGGCGCAGCGCCACCGCCCGCGCGACCAGCACGACCTGCTGCGCCACCCGGTGCCGCGGCCCCGCCTGCGCGTGCAGCGTTACCACCGGCTGCAGAATCACCCGCGACATAGTACATGCCAACACCAGTCGGCATCCACGCGAGCAAACGCTTACCGTTTGGACCTTCGCCGCCGCCGCGTCCCGCAAATCCCGCACCACCTTGAGTTGAATCGGGCATCTCACGCAACGGTCGCTTTTGTAATTCAGCAACGACTTTTCCAGTCGCGTCCCACAGCTGTTCGGCGGTACCAAAGCTTGACGTTTGTACGACGTACGAAAACGGTTCGAGCATCAACGTCACGCGAAAGTACTGCGCGTCGGGTGATGCATCGACGCTTTGAATCATCTGCGGCGTGCCAATTTTCTTGGCGACTTTCGTTTTCACGTCGATCACGGTGAGCTGACCCGTGGTGTAGTACTTGAGCTGCGCAAATTCCCACGGCTCTTCCATCAAGCTTGCGAACTGACGTTGTGGTGACTTCACCGGCTCCATCCACAAGCGCACTTGCGGGCCCGTGGCAATGTCGGGTTTCTTCGGTTCGAGCCCACGTGCGTCTGGCAGTACAACCGCGATGACGCTCTTTCCGTCGGCGGTCCAATCAATCGAACTCACCAGTGTCGCCAGCAGCGGCGTCTTGGTGACTTGCACGGCCTTTGCCGTTGCGACATCGGCAACAAACACGTGCGATGCATCGTCGAAGTTTGCGATGAATGCGAGCTGCTTCCCATCCGGTGACCACGCGGGCGCACTCACCGTCGCGCCCTTCGGCACAAGAATCGACGTGGACTTTCCCGTAACGGCGTCGATCAACGACAAGCCAACGCCGCCACGCGTGGTGAGTAAGCGCGCGCGATTGGCTTTCGGATCGACTTGCAATCCCGCGTAGTAGTTGTGTGGTTTGCCAAACGTCTGCACGCTCGGCAACCCTTCACTTTCTTGTTTCAGAAAGAGGCGGCGATCGGGGCTTGGCTGGCCAAGCGACACGTTCAAATGCCGCGGAGCGGTGACCAGCTTCGCGATCTCGGCGGGCGGCATCTGGTACGTCTCTTTCGCGAGCAGCGCTTTGTCTGCGGCCATGGACGCGGCTTGCTCGGCGTTCTGCGCGCGTGCCGAGGCGGCGGTTAGCGCAAGAAAAAAGACACTCGCCGACGCAAGTCGGAGCTGTGATAGGCGCTGCATAGCCGGTCCTCGGGTAGTGGTTGCGGTGCGGAGGGGTGACCGCGGTCACGCAGAACATACGGCGAACCGGCGCGTATCGCTGCCGGGCGGAAAAGCATGCGAGTCGCGGCGTTCACACTGTCAAAGACACGCGCGCAGTCACACAGCTGCTTTAGCGCGTGAAGACGCCGTCATCGTAGGCCGTTGCGAACGTGACGGCGTCGCGCTGGCACTGCTGAGCGCAGTCCTCGGCAATCGCTGTCAGGCGCGCTTTCCACTTACGCTTGGCGCCCCACACCATCAGGTCATCCGCGGTCGCCGAGCCTTGGCGTCCCGAACTGCGCAACTGCGCCCATGCAACGATTCGACCCATCGCGCCAATCACGTCGGCGAGCGATCCCCTATCGAGCCCCGTACGGTCGATAGCGATGCGGTCTTCGGACGGCTGGAGCGCGCGAAGCACATAGGCTTGGCCGGACATGTGCACCGGCTGCAAAAAGGCCATCGGAACGACCTGCATAAGGCGCTGAACCGCGACGGCACGCTCCGCCTGCGTCGCCCACGCCGGCTGTGCGAACGAGAGGTGTGACTCGAGCGAGCTTGGCAACGCGGCCTTAAGGTCGAGCAGGTAATTGCCGTCCGGTGATCCCTTGCCCTCAACGAGGATTGCGTATCGCTCAACGCCGAGGCTCCCCGTGCCTGCGATTCGGCGCGCCACATCCAGCACGTTGAAGAAGCTGGGGAGCTCACGGGAGCGTCCAAAGTCGGCCATAAACGCCACAATTTGGTCGCGCTGCGCATCTGTGGCGGGGAGCGCTTTTGTACCATCGACATTCAATCGACGGTGACCGTTCTGCAAAAACGTGCGACGATCGAGCAGCTCTTTTCGGCGACGAGCGCGCGCGCGGTCCAGCAACGACCCAACAAGTCCCTTCGCGATTTCGCGCTCGATCCACAGGGCCTTGCCGCGCGTCAGAGCGTGGCTATAGGCGTCGAGGAAGGCTGAACTCAGAGCACGCGTCGGCTCGAGCCCGGCACCTAGTCGGGCGCCAGCGATCTGAATGCTCGTAAGCATGCGCACCAACTCCCAGCTGGCCGGAGCGAGCGCGGATTCGTCAAAGTCATTGATATCGAAGTAGACGAGTCGATTATCGCCCTTGTAGCTACCAAAATTCTCAAGGTGCAGATCGCCACACGCCCACACCGGCGGCGCAGATCGAAAGACGCCAGC
>JANXUN010000066.1 GCA_025356185.1 Gemmatimonadaceae bacterium | reverse complement strand
CGAGGTTGGTGTGTTCGGTGAGCTGTCGCGCTTCGCTGTCATTGATCGTGATCAAGTTCACGTGCTTGAGCAGCTCTAGCAGCTCCGGACGACGCGACTCGATCCAAAAGTTCATCGTGTCACACGCAACGAGTCGTGGCTTTTCGACTTGCTCAAGGACTTGCAACTGCAGCCGCGGATCGATGTTAGCCAAGAACACGAATGGCGCACGTCGGAACTGTTCAGGAATCTTGGGCCGGAAATTGGAGAACACACCCAGATGCGTTTCCAACGTCTCGGCAGAATTCAAGTCGTGTCGGTAGCGACCGCGCCACCGAAAGCTTGAGCCAGAGGTGTGCTCGAGCCCGGCAAGGTCGACGCCCCGTTCTACGAGCGGATCGAGCAGATGCGTCGGATAGTCGTCACCAACAACACCGACCAACTGCACGGGCGCAAAGTGCGACGCCGACGAAGAGAAAAAAGTGCCGGATCCACCCAGCACATCATCAGCGCGACCAAATGGCGTCTCGACCGAATCCAGCGCCACCGAACCGACCACCAGCACGTTGCTCGCGGTGATCAATCGCTTCGGAGCACCGCGGCCATCGTTTGCACTGTGACTCACATACGCTCCGGTGAGGAAAGTCCGAGAAGCCGCAGTCCGGACGACAAACCGATTTGCGCAGCGCGCGCGAGCACCAGCCTCGCCTGCGTGATCGCTTCGGGTTCGCCCAAAACATGATGCTTGTGATACCACGTGTGTGCGGTACGCGCGGTCTCCATCAGCCACGCAGCGACGCGGTGCGGTTCCAACTGCTCCGCCGCACCACGTACGACCGACGGAAAATCCAACAGCTGTTTGATCAATTCCACTTCCGCCGGTTCGGACAGCACGGAAAGGTCGACGCCCTGCGCGGTGATCGTGCTCGCGTCGATTTCGCCCACGCGAAAAATGCCGCACATGCGCGCGTGGGCCATCTGCACGTAATAGACCGGATTCTCTTCGGACTGACTGCGCGCCAAATCGATATCGAACACCAACTGCGAGTCGCCGCGACGCATCAAATAGAAAAACCGCACCGCATCGCGCCCAACTTCGTCGATCAGATCACGCACGGTCACGTACGAACCCGCGCGCTTCGAAATCTTCATTTCTTCGCCGCCTTTCATCACGGTAACCATCTGATGCAAAACGTAGTCGGGATACCCCTCAGGGATTCCCATGCTCAGCGCTCGCAAACCCGCACGCACACGCGTGATGGTGCTATGATGGTCTGCGCCTTGCACATTGATCGCGCGATGATAACCGCGCTCCCACTTAGTGACGTGATACGCGACATCGGGCACGAAATAGGTGTAGTCGCCACCCTTGGCCGCGCTCTTTTTCATGACGCGATCTTTGTCGTCACCAAACGTCGTTGTGCGCAAAAACAGCGCACCGTCTTCCTCGAACGTGTGTCCCGACGCGCGTAAGGCCTCGACCGTTTTGTCAACCCGCCCGTCGGTGTACAGCGAACTTTCGAGATAGTACGTGTCAAACTTCACACCAAACGCTTGCAGATCGAGATCTTGTTCGTGTCGCAGCGCCGCAACCGCGAACTCGCGTAACGCGTCGAGATCTTCTCCGCCGGCGTCAGCGATATGGTTGGCGATGTAACCCTGCGCGATTTCGCGAATGTACTCACCGTGATATCCGCCTTCTGGAATTTCCACGGGATCGCCAACCGACTCGCGCACACGTGCCTGCGTGCTTAACGCCAAGTTGGCGATCTGCACACCCGCATCGTTGTAGTAGAACTCGCGATCAACCTTCCAGCCGCTCCACTCGAGCAGCGTGCTGATGGCATCGCCAAGCGCGGCCTGCCGACCGTGACCCACATGCAGTGGTCCCGTGGGATTCGCCGAAACAAACTCGACCACTACGCGCGCACCGTGTCCGATGTCTAACTTTCCCCAGCTTTCAGGATCAGCGAGCATCGGAAGCAATCCGCGCGCGAGAAATCCCGGATCGAGCCGAAAGTTGATGAAGCCAGGCCCGGCAACTTCTGCAGACGCGACGCCTACGCTGTCAAATTGCATTGCCGCCAACAGCGCATTCGCTAAATCGCGAGGCTTTTGACCAAGCGATTTCGCAAGTGTCATCGCAACATTTGTCGCCCAATCACCGTGGGTAACGTCGCGGGGACGCTCGATCACGGGTGCGATATCATCGGGCGCGCCGAGCGTGCGAGCCGCGCGCGCAATTTCGGCGCGTAGCGCTTCTGCGTGATTCACGGCGTTGACGGGCCGGAGGATGACCCACTCGATGACGACGATCCGCTCGAACTCGACTTGTCGCTGCTGGCTTTGTCAGCTCCCGGCTTGTCGGATGTCGACTTGTCTGTCGACGATTTTTCGCCGCCAGATTTGCCGTCGCCAGATTTGCCGTCGCCTGACGACGGGTTGCTCGTCCCGCTCGATCCATCGCCGCCCGACGTCCGCTGATCTTTTTTACCGTCTTTACCGTAATCGGTGATGTAAAAACCCGACCCCTTAAAGAGCAGCGCCGCGCCGCCAGAGATTATGCGTACTGCCATCCCTTCGCCGTTGGGGCTTGGGATCTCGCTCGGAACCTCAGAGATCTTATAGATCCGTTCGATGATCGTTCCGTCGGGGCAACGAAACTCGTAAGTCGGCATGGATTCGGAACTTGGGCAATGCGTGAAAAAGCCACCGGCAGCTGTTTAAGATAGCCGATGGCCACATCCCGTTCAATGCGATCGTATCGCTCGCGCTATGAAACGTAGAGCACGGCATCGCCCGGTGTGTACGTCACTTTGAGCGGCGACAGCGCGCTCGTACGGAGCGGTGAATCTGCTGTGAGCACACCAGTACCATTCCACGTTGCGCCGTGACGCGGGCATCTAAACGACTGCCCGTTCACTACGCCAACCAAGTAGCCCTCGTGCGGACACGTCAGCGAGAACGCGACGTAGCTGCTG
>JANXUN010000061.1 GCA_025356185.1 Gemmatimonadaceae bacterium | reverse complement strand
CCAACACGAACACGGGGTTTCCCGGCGGATGCGGAATGCCCAAGGTCTTGGCCGCCGCGATGTATTCGCTGGTGTCCCACATCGCCGTGCTTGGCGAGAGCGTGAGCACATACAATACAAACACCACCAGACCCAGCAGCGCGGCGACGCGATAGGGCGGTGGTTCGTCGGGAAATGCAGCAAACGATTTTCCAGCCGCGGTGGGCTCGTCGGCGCCGGCGGTCGATGCATACGCGACACACGCGAGTGGAATGAGCCCCACATAGCCGAGCACCAACAGCCAGGAGGCGAGCGTTTCACCGCCAGCCCACAGATTGGCGTATCCGGCAAGCAACAACACAACCGCGGCAAGCGCGCACACGATCGGCGCGTTACGGGGAATTCGCGAAGACAACGACATGGGGTTGGTCTGGGGAAAACGTCTGTTCGAACTCGCAATTGGGCGAGCACTCACCACCGCTTGAGAGCGCTCGCAACAACTTGGCGAGGGCTTTCATGGTCACAGAAGCTACGAAGTGGTACGGTTTGGGACGGCGGCCTCGCGCGCAAACTGCTGTTGCGCCGACGGTCCATTTTGTTGGCGCGCCTCGTACGTGCCGTCGGCGCGCAGCTCCCACGCGCTCGGGTCGTTGAGATAGCAGTCGAGGATGTGCGACAGCTGCGCTTGCTGCGCCGCGTCCACCACGGGAATCAGCAGTTCAACACGCCGTCGCAAATTTCGCGGGCGAATATCGGACGATCCGATGTAATACTCGGGCGCGCCGCCGTTGCCAAAACGGTAAATGCGCGAATGCTCGAGAAAGCGACCGACGACCGAGAGCACGCGAATACGCTCTGATTGACCGGTAACGCGCGGACGCAGCGTGCAAATGCCGCGCACGATCAGGTCAATTTGGACACCGGCTTGTTCGGCATGATACAACGCGCGCACCACTTCGGTGTCGGCCAGTCCGTTCACTTTGATCGCGATGCTGGCGGGCTTTCCGGCGAGCGCGTTTGTGGCCTCGCGCTCGATGCGTTCGAGCAGCGCCGGCAGCAACTGAAACGGTGCGGCTAATGCGCCACGGGTGAGGCCCTGCGGCGGTCGCGACACACCAGCAAGCGGCCCGTCAGTGTTTCCCGAGAGCGACGCGAACAGATCGGTGATATCGGTAGCGAGCGCTTCGCGCGTGGAGAACAGACTAAAGTCGGTGTACGCTTTGCCTGATCGTGTGTTGTAGTTGCCGGTGCCAATGTGCACGTACCGCACTTGGCGATCGCCTTCTTGGCGAACGACGAGCGACGCTTTCGCATGCACTTTGAGACCTTTCAACCCATACACCACTTGTCCGCCCGCGCGTTCGAGCGCGCGCGCCCAGTGCACGTTGTGCTCTTCGTCAAAGCGTGCTTGCAATTCAACGAGCGCAAACACTTTCTTACCGGCCGCTGCCGCCGCAACAAGTGCTTCGGCAATCGGTGATGGATTGCCAACGCGATACAACGTTGCTGACATCTCGGTGACGTGCGGATCTGCCGCGGCCTCCTGAAAAAAACGCACGACCGTATCTTCGAATGCGTCAAACGGATGCTGCATGAACAGATCGTGCTCACGCATTGCCGCGAACAGTGAGGAACCGTTCGCGAACGGCGTGCGCGCGTGCAAGGGCGAGAACTCTAATTCGCCGCCGCGTGGCAGCGGTAACGATGACAGGCACCGCAAGTCGAGAAGACCGTCGACGACTTGCACCGCGGTAACGGTGATCTCCATGTCGCGACCAAGCGCTTCGCGACGCAGGCTTTCCAAAATCAGCGCGCCAACATATTCCGGCATCGCGCGCTCGACTTCGACACGCACGGCGGGATTGAGCGGGCGTTGCGACGTGGCATACGCGATGGCGTCAAGCAAGTCGTGCTTGTCGTCTTCTTTGATGTGCAAGTCGCCGCCACGCGTCACGCGAAACAGGTGCGTGCTTTCAACAATCACTGACGGATGCAACGAGTGAATGTTGGCGCGCAATACTTCTTCGATAGCAATGAGCACACCAGTACGCCCCGGTACGGCGAGCAATCGCGGCACATCGTGCGGCAGTTCATGCTCAAACAGTCGCGCGCGCTCGTTGGGTCCATCGCGAAAGATGACCGCGACAAACAACCCCAAATGCGGCAAACTCGGAAGCGGATAACCCGGACTGAGCGTGATGTTGTGCGACATGAGATCACGTTGGATCTCGTCGATATAGTGCTGTCGCAGAGCGGCTTGCTCATCAACTGTGAGCGCGTCCCAACCAATCAGTTGCACGCCATGCTTGGCCGCTTCGCGCAAACATTCCTGGGCGCACTGCGACTGCTGACTGAGAATGTCGGTGACTTCGCGCTCGACGGTCGCTAACACCGTCTCAGCGGCTTCACCGGTTTGCTGATTGATCTGTCCATCGACGGCGGCACGGCGCAGTTCTGCCATGTGCAGCATGTACAGCTCGTCGATGTTGCTTGTTACGATGCCTAAAAAACGCAACCGCTCCATGAGCGGAGTGTGCGGATCTTGCGCAAGCGCCAACACTCGGCGCTGAAACGCGAGCAAGCTCAATTCGGGATTGAGCAACTCAGGGGAACCGTTCGACATCGGGGAAACGACTGCTGGGGCGGGGGCGGGGGCGGGAGACGACACAGATCAGTGCGGCGTGATGTGATTGCGTGTGATGGCAGCAAGGTTGACGGTGCCGCTTTGCTTCATCGTGACTTCGAATTCTTTGCGCAGCAGCGCGAGCACCGTCTCGACGCCTTCTTGCCCAAATGCACCCAAGCCCCAGATGTACGGTCGACCAATACCGATAGAAGTGGCGCCGAGCGCCATGGCTTTGAAGATATCGGTGCCGCGACGAAATCCACCGTCACAAATGACAGGAATGCGCCCCAGCGTGCCTTGTAAGACTTCGGGGAGCGACGTGATGGTTGCACGCGTCGAATTTTCTGCGCGGCCGCCGTGATTGGAAACGAATAGTCCGTCGACGCCATGTTGTACCGCGAGCGCGGCATCTTCTTTTGTCACGATGCCTTTGATCAGCACCTTCATTTTGGTGCTCGCTTTTAAGCGCTTGATAAACTCCCACGACGGCGTACCAACTTCGGGAATAGGCGTGAGGTTTTGATAGCCAACGAGGTTGGGTTTGCGACGATTATCGCGATCGTCCAGGCGACCGCTGACGCCAGGAAGTGGCGCGCCGCCCAAGTGGCAGCGCGTGCAGGTGCGGGTGTCTTCGCGCGCCAAGCGCATCATCGTTTCGCGATTGCTGCCGCCAAGGAGGTCGACCGTAAACACGATTGCGGGTGCGCCGGCTTTTTCGGCGCGCTGCACCATCTGTTTGGTGAGAGCCCAGTCCTGTTGATGGTACAGCTGAAACCAGACTGGTCCGCCGCGTGCGGCAATCGCGTCTTCTATTGATGTTGTGGCAACAGTGGACAGCACCTGCAAATGGTCTTTGGCTTTTGCGGCGCGCGCGACGGCCATTTCCCCATCGGGGTGAAACGCCTTCTGGCTGCCGACCGGATTGATGACGATGGGTGTTGGATAGCGCGTGCCGAAGAGCGCGACGCTCATGTCGATTTTGCTGACGTCGATCAGAC
>JANXUN010000026.1 GCA_025356185.1 Gemmatimonadaceae bacterium | reverse complement strand
ACCCTGTTGGCCTTGACCCTGTTGGCCTTGACCCTGTTGGCCTTGACCCTGTTGGCCTTGACCCTGTTGGCCTTGACCCTGTTGGCCTTGACCCTGTTGGCCTTGCTGCCCTTTTCCTTGTTGGCCGTTCTGTCCTTGTTGCTGGCCGTTCTGTCCTTGCTGCCCTTTGCCTTGCTGCCCCTGCTGTCCGTTTTGCTGGCCCTGCTGCTGTCCGTTTTGCTGACCTTGTTGCTGTCCATTCTGCTGTCCTGCGGCGGCACGCTGACGATCCTCGAGCCGCTGCTTGAGCGCCTCAAGATTCTGCACGAGCTCGCGTGTTTGGCCCAACGCTTTTTCTTGCGTCCGAGCAGCAGATTCGCCCTGCATTGACCCCACAGCCGCCCCAACACGATCCGCAACGTCCTTCAGATTTTCGCCAATCTGCGTTTCGAACGACTTGGCGTACTCGCTCGATCCACCCCGCATCACGTTCTTCGAAAAGTCGATCTTGTCTTTCAAACGGGAATCGCGAATGACTTCGGCGGCTTCGCCAAGTTTGCTTGCTGCTTTCGGCTGATCGCGCTTACCGTCGCGTGAGAGTTTGTCGGCTTCCGCTTCGAGTTTCGCGACGTCCTTTGCGAGGGCATCTTTGCGCTCCGTCAACTTGCGCATCTGTTCACTGCGCGCGTCACCTGACGCCGCTTGTGCTTGCTCGACATCGTTCTGGATCTCGCGCTGACGCGACTCCATGTCTTTGGCCTGTTGTGCCAACTTCTGAATGCCTTGCGTGGTCGCATCCATCTTCGACCCTTCTAGCTGCTTGGCGGCCTTGTTGAGCTCCTCCAACGCCTGGCTGCCTTGTGCCGACGAACCAGTCGCTGCGCGACGCATCGCATCGGCCGCCTGCTGCATCTGACGCGCGGCATCCGCAAGTTCCGGATTGTTTTGTTCACGCGATAAACGCTCTAGGCGACGCGCTTCATCTTCGGCTTGTTTGGCCAAGTCACGCTGCGACCCACTGCCGCCACCAGCGCTGCTGCTGTTCTGTCCCAAACGATCGCGCATCTGCTGCGCCATCTTTTGCAGACGCTCGTTCTCTTGTTGCTGACGATTCGCGAGCTGCTTGAGACGTTCGAGCGTTTCATCGACTTCGCGTTGCGCAGGCGGTTGCGATGACGACTGCTGTTGCACCGCTTCGTACTGATTGCGCAGCTTGTCGGTTTGCAGCTCAAAAAGATCGGCCAACTCTTCGGGCTTTTGTTGCGCGCCACCTCCGCCACCGCCTCCGCCGCCTCCACCACCACCGCCCATCTGCACTTGCACGTCGCGATAGAGCGCTTCGGCGCGTTGCAAATGCTGCAACGCTTTTTGTTCGACGGGAAGCGACGTGCCGCCAAGCTGGCGGCCAAGCTGTTCTTCGGCCGCCTTCATTTCGCCGGCAGCGGTCCTGAGCTCCTTCTCAATTTTTGCAAACGTCGTGTCTTGGCCCGCGACACCACGCTCGACTAAGCGCTTGGCCAAGCCTTCGACGTCTTCACGCAAACGACCCTGTGAAATCGACAACGTGGTGATGTCTTCGCGACGCTTCTTTGGTGCCGTGGTGCTGCTGTCACGCAACCAATTAAATGTGCCAGCGACGACATCTTTCTGACGCTGCACCAAACCATCTGGTGAGTCTTGCTGACCGCCGCCACCACCGCCACCGCCACCACCTTGCTGCTCTGCCTGTTTGTAGTTCTTTGAGAACGGGCGAATGTCCAAGAAGTACACATCGCTGCTGCCTTCATGACCTGCGCCGTCTTTCGCAACCGCGTAATACGTCACGAGGTCGCCAGGCGTGAGATTCAACTCTTCCAAGAAAATCGTGTGTGCGGCACGTGCGTCGCGTGGCTTTTTCGTCGTACTGTCTTGCATCGCGATGCGCTTTTCTTCGCCGCCGTTTACGCGATAGCGCAACTCGAGCTTTGTCACGCCGAGATCATCGTTGGCGCGCACCGCGACGGTGACTTCGTCGGTGTTACTGACTTTCGTGTCGCGCCCCGGCTCCTCAATACGCACCGATGGCGCGCGATCAGGAATCGCGTCAACGACATACTGCACAGCGCCTGCCACCATCGTGCCATCGATGGTCTGTAAATCGACTCGATAAAACCCACTCCGCTTCATCGTGAATGAGCCTGTGACCACGGTGTCGCCCGATGCCTTGAGCTCGACCACGGTGCCATCGTCAAAGTGCAGCTGCCCGCTTTTCACGGCGCGCGTAGTCTTCGCGTGCACGACAACGGTCGTCCCAACAACAGCGGCAACGTCACCGCCATCGTCGATGTGCTCGGACGGCAATCCGCTGTACGCGGGGAAGCGCAGATCCAGCGACATGTGCGAGACCGCTGGCAAATCGCTGATCTTTAAATGAAAGGTGGGCGACCGCACGTCCGCGGCGTCGACGTAATACTCGGTCGGTTTGGTCAGATCAAACAACCGCGCGCGGAACCCCGTCGAATCGGCATCGCGATTCATTGGAATGCGCGTCCACTCCACGCTTGAGTCGTTGCGAAACACGATCTCTGCGCCGTCTGCGGCAAAACCATCCAACGTCGCGCGTAGTTCGATCGCACCGCCACGCGGAACCGTCGCATCACCCGGAGCGACACGAACCAGCCGATGCGGCACCGCCGCCTGCGCTGTACCGAACGGCACAAACAGTACACGTGCCCCTTCGCGCAAACCCGCAGGGCCGACAAAAAACAGCAACGCTGCGAGCACCCCCAATCCACCTAGCCACTGACCCGCGCGAATCATCCGCGGACGTTCGAGCGCGGATCCATCCATGAGCGGTTTGATCGCTGCCGTCGCACGCGTCATCAAGCGCGCCGACAACGAGGGCGAAATGCGATCAGACTCGGGGAGATGCGCTTCTTGTACGGCGGTCAGCAGCGCCTGACGAAGCGCCGGAGCGTGCTCTTCGACATACAGCGCGAACCGTTCATCGCTCGCGCGTCGCATCAGCGGGACAACGAGTCCGCGAATCACCGCGGCAGCGATCACGAGATAGCCCGTAATGCGTGCAATCAATAACACGCGAGCCCCATCGGCTTCTGCCCCGCTCAGCGTTCGCATCACGATCATCGCGGCGACTACTGCGACAATGATCGCGACAACGATCCAGACCAACGACTCCAACAGTACGCGTTGACGCCACTGACGACGTAAGGCGCCTAGCGTAGTGAGTAGCTGACGATCAGGACTCATCGTGTGCTTCCTCCCGGAGTATCCGGATCCGAAACAACCGGACGTGTGCGCCTAGCGATTCCGCGCCAGCCGCGAGTGGCCATAACAGTCTCGCCCACTAAGGCGAGAACGACAATGATCAAAAGCACGCGCCACGGGCTCTGGCGACGCTCCAACTCGGCCGGTGTTGGCACTTCGTTCGACGTTGCCGTCGACACCGCCGTTTCTTTCACACCCAGCAACAGCTCTTTGGTATCAATCGGTGTGAGATCAGACTCAGCCGTTGGCACGTTCACGGCCGCCAGCGCCTCCGGAGCGCCCATCGCGCTCCCAGCAAACGCCGAATAAAGTCCCGCGTCCGATAGCGGCACCGCTCTACCCAGCGAATCGCCTTTGGGACGAAGTAGTGATCCGTCGGGAGTGCGCACCACCGGGTCCTTGAGGCTATCGGGCAGCGACCAGCTTTCGGCAGTCGTTCGCCAGAGAGGTACGACGTCGCGCCCTGAACTGTGCAGCAACAGTTGACGCGCGAATGGCAAAAACGCCGGCTGCAACGGTAAGTCGCCGCTCTGCATGTCCAGCGGCAACGCCAGCGCGACGATGCGCCCCGCGCCGACTCGACGCTCCATCACCGCCGGCAATCCGTCATCAAATCGCGCCAACACGTCGGCATCACGCGGCGCATCGATACGGGCATAGCGCAACACGCGCGCCCCAGCAAACGCTTCGGCCGTCTCGCGAAATGGCGCAAATAGCGCGTGCTCAAACCGCACATCACGTATCGATCCGCCCCGATCATTCATGCGATCGGACATCCCGCTGATCTTCGCAGTGAACATCGATGACAGCGTGCTACGCGCGGCCGAACGACGACCCGCGTACAATATGACGCCTCCACCGTTACGCACATACGCTGTGAGCAACGTGGAAGCCGCGTCCGTCGGCGCGTTGTCCCAATACATGATGACGGTGTGCTTGGCGATTATTGCGCTGTTCACGGCAGCGGGTCGCACTTTGTCGATCTGAATTTCTGGCGCGCGTCCGATCGCCACTGCGCGTTCAAGAAACAGCGTCTCGTCGGTGCCAATATCATCGGGCGTAACCAATGCGACGTGCAACACATCCTCGCGCGGCACGACAAAGGCAAAGCGATCGTCGGCGGCCAGTGCATCGGGCTCAAGACGTACCGCGCCCTCCACTTGCCCTTCGGGTGCCGCGACCGGCGCGAAGGTGATAACCGTCTCGCCGTCGGGCACGAGCGATACCGTTTGCACGCCGGCGTCCCGCCCACTCAGCGTGAGCGTCGCTTTGACGGTGCGCGCTTTGCCAAGCTCACGCGACAACACGCGCGCCTTCACGGCTAACATCGGTCGGCGATCTTCGGTAATGCGACGCGCTTCAACGGTGCGCACGGCGCTGTTCGCGCGCGTTGGTGGCGCAATGGCAATCGCGCGAAGATGAATGCCCGCGGGCAAATCCAGCGCAGCGACGCCGTTGGTTCCTGCGCGTTGCAAGTCGGAAATGAGAATGATCTGTGCGTCTGCGTACGGCGCGTCCAGCAGCATCTGACGCGCCGTGCGAATCGCCGGCGCAAAGCGCGTACCGCGCATCATGGGTTTTGCGCCCGATATCGCGGCAATGGCTGCAGTCTTGTCGTCGGTGAGTCGCTGTGCGACTTCGGCGGCGTCGTCGAATAGCACGACACCAACCCGATCACGTGTGCCGAGTGCCCGCACGAGGGCACGTGCTGAGTCGAGCGCAGCGGGCCACACGGCCGCATGACTCATGCTGAGCGAGCGATCAATTGCGATTACAATCGCTTTGCTGCGCGTGTCGGTCGCGGTCGCACTCTTCTGCGTGAACACGGGACGTGCAAACGCGAGCACTAACAATGCAACGGCGAGCGCACGGAGCAGCAATAACGGCCAGTCGGTGATGCGCTGACGCGCTGATGTGCGAATCGGCAGCTGCTCCAAAAACATCAAAGACGGAAACCGATATGGTTTCTCTTTGTCTTTGTTGCGCAAATGCACGAGGATCGGAATCCCCAGTGCGAGCATCCCGGCTAAGAACGCGGGAACGAGAAAGCCGAGTCCCATTAGCGCACCCGGCTGCGCGACAGTCGCGCGTCAAGATACGCATGCAATGCGCCGTCCAGCGGATCGGCGATGTTGATGCGCACATAGTCGGCGCCGGCGGCAGCAATGCGCTTGGTGAGCGCTAAATGATGTGCGTTAAGCAACGACTGATACTTCGTGCGCAGCTCGCCTGGCTTAAGCGGAAGCAGCGCCCCACTCTCGGCATCTTGAAACGTCGCCGGCATATCGCCCGGCAACGACAGTTCGGCGGGATCGACTAAGTGAAACACGATCACGTCGTGTCCGCGTACGCGTAGCGCATCAATCGCCCGACCCAGCGCATCAGCGCGTTCGTAGCAGTCGGTAACAAGGGCGACGATTCCCGCGCGCACGGTGAGTAAGCCAACCCGTTCGATGGCCGGCACCAGCTGGCTTTTTCCCGACGCGTTCGCGCGTGAAAGGGTGTGCAGCAGCAACTGCAAATGACGCACTGACGGCGGTACGACGTCGACCAAATCACCCGCGAACGTCGCGAGACCAACGCGATCGCCTTGTGCTTGCGACAACCACGCCAGCGAGGCAACGAGAAAGCGGCCGTACTCAAATTTTGTGACGGCACCGCTCCCAAAATCCATCGAGCCTGACTGGTCGAGCGCAAACATCACGCTCGCGTTCGTATCGGCTTCGTACTCTTTGATGTAAAAACGATCCGTACGCCCGTACACGCGCCAATCAATGCGGCGCAAATCATCGCCCGGCTGATACGAGCGATGCTGTGCAAAGTCCGACGACGACCCTTTGCGCAACGATCGATGTTGTCCGTGCATAAATCCATCCACAACCGTGCGCGCTAATAACGCCAGATCAGAGATCTTGGCGAGCATCGCGGGCTCGAGCAACGACGCGCGGGCAACGGCCACTATCAGATTCCCGACTTGGGCAGTGGCACGTGCGCGATCAACTTCTCAATCAAATGATCGGTCGTGACCTTTTCCGACTGCGCTTGGAAGTTGATCAACAACCGATGACGCAATACAGGACGCGCCAGCGCGCGCACGTCCTCAAAGCTCGCGCTGGCACGTCCTTGCAGCAGCGCCCGCGCTTTCGATCCCAGCACTAACGCTTGTGCAGCGCGCACCGATGCACCGTACGACACCCACTGCTTGATAAAATCCGCAGCGCCGTCGCCCGGGCGCGACGCGCGCACCAATCGCACTGCGTAGCGTGTGACCGCATCGGCGATCGGCAAGCGACGCACAACGCGCTGGAACGCGAGAATCTCTTCCTTTGTCACGACCGACTTTACAGTCTCAGTTGGCAGCGAAGTGGTGGAGTTCACGACGGCGACCTCGTCTTCTTCCGGCAGATAGTCCAGCATCACTTCCAACATGAATCGATCGAGCTGCGCTTCCGGCAGCGGATACGTGCCTTCGAGTTCAATAGGATTTTGCGTGGCAAAGACAAAAAACGGCGCATCTAATTCGTACGTGCGTCCCTGCACGGTCACGCGACGCTCTTGCATCGCTTCCAGCAGCGCGGCCTGCGTTTTGGGGGGCGTCCGATTGATTTCGTCTGCGAGCAAGACGTTCGCAAACACCGGACCGGGCATGAACGACAGCCGTCGATGACCAGTGGTCGGATCGTCTTGAATGACGTCGGTGCCTGTGACGTCAGACGGCATCAAGTCCGGCGTAAACTGAATGCGCGAAAACTTGAGGTCGAGTGCTTGCGCCAACGTGGAGATCAACAACGTCTTCGCGAGACCCGGCACGCCCACCAACAAGCAGTTGCCGCCGGCGAACAGCGCGATGAGCGCCTGTTCAACCACCAGCTCCTGTCCGACAATCACTTTGCGCAATTCTCGCGTGATGCGATCGCCAGTGTCTTGCAGGCGATCCGCCATCGTCGCGTCGTCGGGAGAGTGCGTGGTTTGTGCAGGAGAGGACATTTTGGGAGAGACGGGAGAAGTGAGACCGGAGACGGAAGACGAACTGCGGGAGACGGGAGACGGGAGATCCGGATCAGCGAGTCAGCGCGTAAATGATGTAATTCACGCCGATTTTCTAGGCCTCATTCGACGCTTGCATCGGAAACAGGCCGGTATCAGAAAACTCCCAGTACTCGGAGATGTCGTTGTTGTAGTTGATCACGGCCAACATACGCTTTGCTCTTCAAAATTCATCCAATGCTCGCCAGCGAAGTCATCGAAAATGACAAAGCCGCCTTTTAACAGATAGTTGCGCATGCCAACAACTTCGGCAGGTGACGGGCGCCAGAATCCTGGCTCGCAAATAAATGCGACTGGATACCGGGTGATCTTGGGATCGTCAAACGTGAGAATGTTGCTCTGACCCGTAACCGTGCGAATGGTTGACAGCTCACTCATGATCTTGGCGAAGTGCTGTTCACCACGTGGATAGTCGTGCTTCCACTTGAGATCGACGCGAAATCCGCCGTTGAGCGGAATGTCATAACGAACGCGAATGTAAGTGAAGCGTCCGTCGTACGGAACGTTCGGCATCTCGACTGGATCGCGAGGGCCGCCGCCACCTCGACCACCGCCTCGCTGCGCGTGGGTCGGCGTGGCTATGATCAGCAGCGCGACCGCCCCGCTCAGCACACGCGCAGCTCGAATCATGGGATCTCCTCCATCATCGCGTTCGACGATCCGCTCTTGCCGCGCAATTCGAGCAATAGCGCCTGCGCCTTCTCATAGCTCGGCGCCTGCTCAAGTATCTGCA
>JANXUN010000684.1 GCA_025356185.1 Gemmatimonadaceae bacterium | reverse complement strand
GAGCAGGACGCAGAGTCTCGAAACAACAACCCAGCGGACGGCAGACTTACCGCTTGTACATGTACGCGCACTCCTCAAACCGCGCGCCCTTCTCGTCGCACACCGCGTACTTGCCACCCGAAAACAGCGTCGCGCCAGCATGGCGCCCGTCTTTTGCCACCGCATAGAACTCAAGGTCGAACTTGGGTCGACCGTTCGCGTCCAACAACCGCTTCTCCGTCATCGCCACGACGCGCTCGATGACCTTCATCAAAGCGGCTTCGGGTGTCATCCCTTGGCGCATGAACTCCACAGCCAAGAACGACGCGCAGGTCTTGATATTGGCTTCTCCACGGCCTGTGCTGCCGGCTGCACCAACGAGATTGTCGCAGTATTGACCGGCGCCCACGATCGGCGAATCGCCCACACGACCCGGGATTTTGTACGCCATACCGCTGGTCGTCGTCACCGACGCGATGTCACCGGTTGCGGTGACAGCGTTCATGTTGATCGTGCCGTGCGTGAAGTTGATCTTCACGTCTTCGTCGTGATCCAGCCAGAAATCGTTGGCGTTGAGGCGCGCTTTCCAGCGCAGCCAGTCTTGGCGGCTCTTGTCGGTCAGCAGGTCCTGCGCCTTGAACCCCATGGCCAGTGCGAACTTACGCGCTCCGGCACCGGCCAGCATGACATGATCGGTATAGTCCATGACGGCCTTCGCGACCAGCGACGGAGTCGCAATATCCTCGATCGCCGCCACCGAGCCCGCGCGCTTGGTCGGGCCATGCATGCACGACGCGTCCAACTGGACAATCCCCTCCTCGTTGGGAAGGCCTCCCAACCCCACACTCTGGTCGGTGGGATCGAGCTCTTGGATGTTCACGCCCGCAATGATGGCATCCAGGGGGTCGTCCCCCGAGGTGAGTTTGTCATACGCCACTTTGACACCACGAATGCCGTTGGCCGACGAGATGATCGTCGGGCGGGCGCGAAACTCGCTTAACGCTGGCGTCAAAAACTCGTTCGAAAGCGGTATCCGCGGCAAAAACCCTGCGGCCGACAGCGCGGCCGATTTTTCGAGAAAATCGCGACGAGAGATGGGCACGGTGGACGCTCCTAAACGCGGGCAGAATGCAGAGAGACACGACACGCGACGATACCACAAGAGTGCGCATGTGGCGAGGGACCGTCTGGCGTGTTCAATATGTGGCTGGCTACTGGCTAAATCGTCATTCCGCTGGCATCTCCCATGTCTATTCCCGTGGGTATGTGTCACACCCACGGCACTTTCATACGTTCGCCGGACGTCCAAGAGTCCTATGGGCGCCCCTCTCGCTTCCTTCAGGCTTTCTGATGACCACTCCGGCCGAAATCGCCGACTGGCTGCGCCATACCACGTTTCTCGAAAATTTTACCGACGCGCATTTGTGGAAGTTGGCGCGTCATGTCACGCCGCTTACGCTCGACGTCGACGACACGATTTTTCAAGAAGGTGAAGCGCGTCAGCGGTTCGCCATCATGATCAGCGGCGCCGTCGCGATCGAAAAGTTCGCCGATGGACGCACCACGCGACTGGTCACATTGGGCGCGGGTGAAGCGGTCGGTGAAGGCCTGCTGCTTGACGATGCACCACACGGCACAACTGCTCGCGTGATCATGCCGGGACAGGCGGTCATTCTCACGCGGTCGCATCTGGACGAGCTCACACGCGAAGCGCCTCAGCTGTACGCCGCGCTAGTCGCGCGCGCCGCGCGCGCGATTGCATTGCGCCTGCGAAAAGCTGACGCCACGCTCGTCGGTCGCGGCCGAGCATTGGGTTTTGGCGGACATCGCACCCGCAGCGAGAAAGACTTGCTCGGCTCGCGTGAGGTACCGTTCGAAGCGTTGTACGGTGTCCAAACATTGCGTGCGCTTGAAAACTTTCCGATCACTGGCATTCCGTTGCGCGAATTTCCCGTGCTGATCGAAGCACTCGCTGCCGTCAAGGAAGCCGCAACCCAAACCAATCTCGAACTCGGACTGCTTGGTCAAAAAGAGGCCGATGTGATCATCAAGGCCGCCCGCGAAATCCGCGCAGGTCGTCATCACGAGCATTTTCTCGTCGACATGATTCAGGGCGGCGCGGGAACCTCCACGAACATGAACGCGAATGAAGTCATCGCGAATCGCGCGCTCGAGTTGCTGAATCAGCCCCGCGGTGCGTACGACGTCATTTCGCCGAATAGTCACGTCAACCTCAGTCAGTCAACGAACGACGTGTATCCGACTGCGGTGCGCGTCGCGCTGCACAAAAGCATTAGCGGCTTTTGCGCGGAGCTGGCGCGACTTGCCGAGTCGTTCGCGGTGAAGGGTGAGGAGTTTAAGTCGATGCTCAAGATGGGACGCACGCAGATGCAAGATGCTGTCCCAATGACGCTCGGCCAGGAATTTCTGGCGTTTGCGCATACGCTCCAAGAAGACGTGGATCGTCTGGCCGAAGCGCAGTCGCTCATTCGTGAGATCAACTTGGGCGCAACCGCGATCGGTACGGGCATCAACGCGCCGCCGGGCTATGCCGAGATGGCCGCACGAAAGCTCACCGAGATTAGCGGCGTACCCGTGTTAACGGCGCCCGATCTAGTCGAAGCGACCAGCGATACCGGCGCGTTCGTGCAGCTCTCCGGCGTGCTCAAACGCACGTCGACCAAGCTGTCCAAGATCTGCAACGATTTGCGACTGTTGTCATCGGGGCCGCGCGCAGGATTTGGTGAAATCAATTTGCCGCCGATGCAACCGGGATCATCGATCATGCCCGGCAAGGTCAATCCGGTCATTCCAGAAGTCGTCAATCAAGTGTGCTTCGATGTGATCGGTGGCGACGTTACGGTCACGATCGCTGCGGAAGCGGGGCAACTGCAGCTCAACGCATTCGAACCTGTGATCGCGTATCGATTGCTGCGTAGCATCGACATGCTGCGCGCTGCGTGTTTGGTACTTCGGGAACGATGTGTGATCGGTATCACGGCGAACGAGGACAGAATGCGGATGTTTGTCGAGCATTCTATTGGCATCGTGACAGCCCTCGTGCCGGTACTCGGCTACGAACTTGCGACGGAAATCGCCAAGACCGCGCTCGAGAGCGGACTTGGTGTCTTTGATGTGGTTCTCGAAAGCGGCGTGCTCACTCGTGCACAGCTCGATGAGATTCTCAACCCTGCGGCGATGACAGCGCCGCGTTCTGTGAGCTGAAGATATGCAAAAAGATTTCCGTCGCTTCGCGCGTGCGCTCGCCGCTACGCGATCACTCTCCCTGTTCGCACGTGCGTGTATCGGCGTTGGTGTGTTTGGCGCACTCTCGGCATGCGGCGGAGGTGGTGACCCGACCGGACCCGGTGCGGTCACAAAAATCGAGGTGTCGACCACGAGCGTTGTCCTCAACACCCTCGGAGGCACGCAGCAGGTCACCGCAACGGCGCGCGATGCGAAGAGTGTCGCCGTGCCCACGGCAGTGATCTCGTGGTCTTCCGATAACACATCGATTGCCACCGTCACCGGATCTGGGTCAACGGCCACGATTACGTCGGTTGGCGCTGGCGCGACGGTTGTGCACGCGCGCGCAGCGGCAGTGAGCGCTGATGTGGCGGTGCAAGTCTTGGGTGTACGCGGACTACAGGTGAATCCGAGTGCCGTGTCCATTCGATCCGGCGATTCGCAGACGCTGACGGCAACATTTGACGCAGATCCAGGTGTGTCGCAGGCCGTCACGTGGACATCCGCGTCGTCGGCAATCGCAACGGTGAGCGCGGGCGGTGTCGTGACGGGTGTGAGCGCGGGGGCCACAACCGTGCGCGCGACGTCCGTAGTTGATCCGCGGATCTCGAACGTTGCTACCGTGTCAGTCAGCCCGGGGCGCTCGGTGACGGTCACGCCGAACACCGGCAGCGTGGGAACTGGACAGACGATTCCGTTGGCGGCAACGGTGCAGATCGAGGCAGGACTGTCGACGGCTGTAACGTGGCGCAGTAGTTCGACAGCCATCGCCACCGTTTCGCAAACTGGTGTAGTCACGGGCGTTGCATTGGGCACGGTTACCATTACTGCGCTGAGCCAAATCGATAGTTTGGCGCGCGGCACGGCGACGATTTCTGTGGTGCCGATCGTGCGTACCGTGACGGTATCTCCGACGACGGCATCGGTATTCATCAACAGCACGCAACAGTTGACGCCGACGGTGACTGCAGATGGCACCGTATCGACGGCTGTCACGTGGCGCGCGCTGAATCCGAACATCGCCACAGTCAGCGCGGCCGGACTCGTGACAGGCGTGGCACTGGGCACGACGACGATTACCGTGCTGTCAAACATTGATACGACCAAACGTGCGACCGCGACAATCACCGTCGCACCGAAAACGATAGCAGTCGCCATCGTTCAACGCGTCGTTGGACTCAATCCTGGTGGTTCGACGACGTTGACGGCCACCGTTACCGCTGACCCGAACGTGAGTACGGCAGTGACGTGGTCGTCCGCAACACCGACAGTTGCTACGATCTCGCAGGCGGGTACCGTCTCTGCCATTGCATCGGGCACTACGATCATCACTGCCATATCGCAAGCCGACAACACGAAACGCGACACCGTGACGGTGTCCGTCATTCCGCGACTTGCGACCACGTGGAGCGCGAGTCGCCTCAACGCCACCTTGTTTGACGATGTGTTATCGATTGCGCCATTTAGCGATGGAACCGCGTTCGCGGTGAACTCGGTCAATGGCGGCGCAAGCGGCGGCGACGTCTATCGGTTTAATGGCACCACATGGACGCGAACCGCAATCGGCACGCAGTTCAACACGCGCTTTCTCGCGGTGCATGGTCAGATCCCGACGCAAGTCATCGCGGTGGGCACGAATGGAGTGATCGCGCGCTTCGACGGAACGACGTGGACTACCATGGCCTCAGGCACGACGCGCACCCTGCGATCGGTGTGGGTTGAAAACGCGTCGTCGATTTATGCTGTGGGCGACAACGGTACGGTTTTGCGCTTCAACGGCACTGCCTGGTCGGCGATTACCTCCAACTCGACTCAGCAGCTCAACAGTGTCTGGGCCTCCGCCGGCGTCGCATATGTGGTGGGGAATAACGCCGATGTCCTGCGCATTACGGGAACGACGAGCGTACGACAGTCGGTGCCGTATGCCGATGATCTCAACGGCGTGACGGGCGTTGGCGGCGGCACTGTGACCGCGGTGGGTCGCGTCGGCGGCATTTTG
>JANXUN010000673.1 GCA_025356185.1 Gemmatimonadaceae bacterium | reverse complement strand
ATGCGTCTCAACGATTCCCGCGTGGTCGGCCGGTTTGTACGGCGCGAAAATCTCTGCGACAACATTCGGCAGCTTGCGATAGTGAGACTGGCCGAGGTCGGCCAGCATGATGTCGATGTATTGCTGAAAGCGCGTGTTGACGGCGCAACTGCGCGACGTCTCGAAGTGAATGTGCTCGCGCTCCCGTGCGCGCACATGCTCCTGCTTGACGTCGGCGCGAACCACGAGCTGATGTACTCCGGGGTCTCGATGATCTATTCGCGCCGAGCCGGTCGAGTCAAAGGGACCACCGCCACCGACAGCTGCACCGAACAACGCGACCTGCGGAGCGGAGCCCAAACGGTGCCGCGGACCAATGCGGATGACCAGTCCACGGCTTTCGGTGCGCAAATCGACCGACGCTGCGGAGAGCCGTAGCACTGCGAGCGGTGAGGGCAGCTCGAAGCACGAGAGCTGTTCACGCCGCTTTGTGTCGTTCGCTGTCGTCGACGACTGTGCGTGAAGTCTTGTTTTCGCGAGAAGGAAACGGACGTCTTCGCACATCCGAATTAATATGTAGCTTATTCACATGAATCCGCTTCTGATCGAAAATCTGCAGGCGGCGCTTGGTCCGGGGTTTACGGTCACGCGTGAATTGGGCGGCGGTGGCATGTCGCGCGTATTCCTTGTGGTCGATCAGGAGCTGCGCAGAGAAGTGGTTGTGAAGTTGTTGGCGCCCGAGCTACTGGCCGAGCTGTCAGCCGAACGATTCGCTCGAGAAATCAAATTGGCTGCGCGATTGCAACATCCGCATATCGTACCGCTCATTACGACCGGCAGCGCAGCGGGAATACCGTACTACACAATGCCGTTCGTCGATGGCGAAACCCTTCGCGATCGTCTTACACGCAGCGGAGAATTTTCCGTGAGCGACGCGACGCGCATACTCCGAGAGATTGCCAGTGCGCTGGCGTATGCGCATGGAAAGGGCGTCGTGCATCGCGATATCAAGCCTGAAAATATTCTTTTGACGGGCGACATTGCATTGGTCACCGATTTCGGTGTCGCAAAGGCATTGATTGACGCGACTACGGTCGGCGCGCGCCCATTGACTGCCGCTGGCGTTACAGTGGGGACGCCGATGTACATGTCTCCCGAACAAGTCAGCGCTGACCCCGCAATCGATCACCGCGCTGACTTGTATGCATTTGGTGTCGTGGCGTACGAGATGTTATGCGGTCAACCGCCCTTCACGGCTCGAACGACGCAAGCACTGCTCGCAGCCCACGTTATCGAAACGCCGCAGTCAATTGACGTGCGTCGCGCATCCGTGCGACCGGAGTTAGCGGCGCTCGTCATGCGTTGTCTTCAGAAACGCCCGGCCGATCGCCCGCAGGATGCGAATGAAATAGTAAGGACGATTGACAATTTGCGTGATGCTTCCACATCGATGGGTGCCGCCCCAACAATCGGCCAACCCGCTATCAATCCAGCAAGTGCACCGCGCACCAATAAATGGATCGCGATCGCCGCGGTTGCTGCCATGCTCGTCGCATTAATTATTGATGTCGTTCGCTCACGTTCGACAACTCCCGGCACCATTGCAGAGGTCAACGGCATTCCCGTGGTCGCAGTGCTGCCCTTTGATGTGCGAGGAGACACCACCCGCGCTTTCCTCGGCGAGGCGCTGTCGGCATTGCTCTCAGGTCGACTTGATGCCCCTGAAGTGTTGCGCACGCTCGAGTCGAATGCGGTGTTGCGCGCCATCGGAAAACGGTCGATAGATCAGAACATCGATGTTGATGCGGCACAAGCTCGCGTGAGCAGACTCGGTGCCAATCTATTTGTTACTGGCACCGTCGTCGTGTTGGGTGACAGGCTCGAGATCAACGCCGAATTGCGTTCGCCGCTCGCATCTTCGCATGTAGTGCGCGCACACGTGGAAGGCCCCGCCGATTCATTGTTTATTTTGGCCGACCAGTTGGGAGCAGAACTACTGGTCAAACGCGAAGGCCGAGCGCTTGGCAATGCGGCATTGGGTGGTACATCGTCGGTTCCGGCACTCAAGTCACTACTGGCCGGCGAACGCGCGCTTCGCGATTGGCAGTTGTTTGACGCAATCGCCGCCTACAACGCTGCGTTGGCAATCGATTCGACGTATGCGTTGGCGTGGTATCGGCTTGGCTTCGCCAAGGGTTGGGCCGGATTGGATGGAGAGAATGATGCGCGTGCGCATGCACTTCGGTTTGTATCGCGTTTGCCAGAACGAAATGCAATGTTGATTGCGGCGGTGGATGCACGCGCGCACAATGATGTGCGTGCAGAGCGCGACTTGCTGACGTTAGTGCAACGCTATCCTGACGATGCTGATGCGTGGGCCGAGTTAGGGGAGTATCGTGTGCACGTTTCACCGTTGCTTGGACAGCCGACCACCAATGCGGAAGCACCCCTCGCGCGCACGCTGCAACTCGACTCACTCGGGCATCCGGAAGTACGTCTGCACTTGTCACAACTTGCGTTCGAAGCGGGTGACATCGCCGCCGCGCGAAAACTTATTGCACCGCTCCTGACACGGGGAATTCGTAATGATCGTGTCATCCACGGACTCCAGTTAGCACTCGCACTGGCGCTTGGTCCAGCGGCTGACCCGGCAATTCCCGATGCGGCAACGCTGGTTCGCGCGTTGCGCGAGGAGTCGGCTCAGGCACTTGGTCGTTCTCTCCAAGCCAGCGCTGGTTCGGTTGGTATCACGAAAACCGCATACGCGCTTGCTGAATCACTAACGACCAGTGCAAGCAGCCCACAACATCAGGCCGCGGCACTCGCCGTACTGATGCAATTCGACGCGGCTCGGAACAACTGGGAGGAAGCGAAGCAGCGTGGTGCATCTCTTGCCGCAATTGATTCGGTTGCGGCAGCGGAAATGTGGTGGACGCTGGCGGGGATTCCCGCGGTCGTGATGTCAAAAGAAATCTGGAATCGTGCAGGAGATATTCTCGAAAGGTCTGCGTCGTCAGATACGTCAAACGCAGGGATGAATCACATCAAACAAGCAGCGTTGCTCGCGGTGCGCGCTGCGAATGAAGCGTCGTTCACACGCCGATTGAACCGCATTGCAACCCGCAAACATTTGTCGACGGAAGACTCAACAATTCTTCACGGTCTCCGTGCGATCCACGCGCAGTCCATCGGTGATTCCGCAACCGAAACGCACGAGTTGCAAAATCTCACCGGTCCAATCAACGCGCAGTGGCTGCGTTGGGCTCGAGCCGCGTGGCTGGAACGCATCGGCAAGACAGAAGACGCCGAGCGTTGGTATCTGTCTACGCCGTGGGGGCCGTGGGTCGTCTTGTTTCGGGGCCGAGCATTTGAGCAGGCAGCGCGATTGGAGTTGGCGCGCGGCAACAGGAGCGAAGCGGCCAGATTTTCGGAGCGCGCCAGACGCTTTACATCGGGCTCGTCGAACTGACTGAACCACCCCCGGGGATTGCAGGAGACTTCATTTGGTGAGCAGATGGAGTCATGATCAAACGTACCCGGTTTTACGCCGTTTCCTGACGAAACAGTAGGCCATCTACTTCAACGCGGTCTTACTGGCGACCTTCCACGAACACGATTACATCATCACGGAACTGCCCACAGTGTTATCCATCTATTTGGACTGTGGTGTTACCTATCTACCCGACTGTTCAAAGTTGTCTACGCGACGAACGTGGCTTGCAAAACGCCGAGCACTTTCGTCATGGTCGCCCTAGTCAGTGCGCCCAATCGTTTGCCCAGGCGTTCGTCATCAACGGTGCGCATTTGATCGAGAATGACGTGCGAAAGTCGATGTACAATGGAAACTCTTTTGTCTCGTCCACTGCATTAAAAAATTGGCGCACGCGGGCCACGCCGCGTAAAAAACGATACCGTATCAATGTGTTCGTGCACGAATCGCCAATAAAACGCCGCGCTGACGGACATTGCGTATCTGCAAAGGTCGCGATCGATGTGCGCGCGGACACGTGACGCGAAAACGACTTATTCGACAACCTCAACGCCAGAGTCTAGCTGCGAGCGAATGAAAGACAGCGAGCGCAGCGAGCACACAATAGCCCGCTCGTCAGACTGCAAGGCGTTGTTGCCCGCCTCGCTCGCGACGAGACATGCTACCGATGCTGGGCGAGCAGCCATCCGAACAATTCGCGGTCGTCGTACGCCTTTGCGGGGGCGAAGGTGTGATCGACAAGGGGAAACTCGGTATAGCGCACTGGTGCACCGACCTTCTTAAGGGCACCCACCAACTGCCGCGACTCTGTCACTGGTACAGACTCGTCCGCGTCTCCGTGGAAGATCCAGATGGGAACGCTCTTGAGTCGCTCTGCGAGAACTGCATACGGATCTTGTGTGGTCAGAAATGGATTCGCCCTGCGGTCGCGGTCGATTTCCGACGACGTGTTTGGCGACGCCGGGACCACTCTTCCAGCGACAATCACGATCGCAGCAAAGCGTGTCGGCCACTTGTAGGCGATCCGGTAACTCCCGGAGCCGCCCATAGAATAACCATGCAGGTATACGCGGGCCTGGTCGACGTGCCACTCGGCGAGCGCTTGGTCTGCTTCGGCGATCACCATGTCCTGCATCTCGGCGTCAGCCCACCGCGTTCCAACTTGAGCCTGAGGAAAGACGACGATCGCCGGAAACGGCGTCCGATTCTGTCGAACCCGAATCGCGAAGTCTGTCCCTGTTTGTAACATCCCATCGTCTCCTTGCCGACCGTTACCGTGGAGCGACACGATGACCGGCCATGCTTTCGCCGACGTGTAATTGGCGGGGACGTAGACCTGATACCGGTACGTCGTTCCGTGCAGCGTGAGGGACCGATCAAGAAATCCCGTCTGACTTTTAGCTGGTGACGCCACGAATAGCGCGATGGCGATGATAGAACGAAGTCGCATGAAGTCTCCGCGATTTATCCGCGTCGGGTCGGCGCAACGCCGCGTGCTGCTGCAAAGGCTCTCATAACTTAGCTGTGTAACGGAGCAGCGCGGAGCGTTGCGCCGTTACACAGCGCGCCTCAATGCCTTTGACTGCGGTAACGCTCGTTAGTTAGACCGGCGCCGACCGACAAGCCAGGCAGAATCGTACGAACAGCGCGTTCCACGTCGTCGCCGCGTCTTTAGTGCAGATAGTGCGTAGCGCCCGGCATCGTGACCACGACGCCACCATGCATTTCGGCGCGGAACCGGGCTACTTGGCCATCATGAACTTCGAAAGGGAAATAATTCGCGCCGAAAGCGTCGCCGCTGCATTTTGTCGACGTGAGTCCCGAGAGTCCGTCCCTGGCGTCGGCCTTAGCCGACCGTTACACCCTCGAGCGCGAGCTCGGCCGCGGCGGCATGGCGACCGTGTATCTCGCGCGCGATGTGCGCCATCAGCGTCAGGTCGCGATCAAGGTGTTGCATCCTGAACTCGCTGCGGTCTTGGGCGCCGAGCGGTTTCTGGCCGAGATTCGGACCACGGCGAATTTGCAACATCCGCATATTCTGCCGCTGTTCGACAGCGGCAGTGCCGACGGGCAGTTGTTCTATGTCATGCCGTTTGTGGAAGGCGAAACGTTGCGCGCGCGGTTGGAGCGCGAAACGCAATTGCCCGTTAATGACGCAGTGCAACTCGCTCGTGAAGTGGCTGACGCGCTGCAGTGCGCGCATGAACGCGGCGTGATTCATCGCGACATCAAACCAGAAAACATCCTGTTGCAGGGCGGGCACGCGCTCGTGGCCGACTTTGGTATTGCGCTTGCTGTGCAACACGCGGGCGCGCAGCGCATGACGCAAACGGGACTCTCGCTGGGTACGCCGCAGTACATGAGTCCCGAGCAGGCGATGGGCGAAAAAGCTGTCGACGCGCGAGCGGATATTTATGCACTGGGTGTAGTCACGTATGAAATGCTGGCGGGGGAGCCCCCTTTCACGGGACCGACGGCACAGGCAATTGTTGCGAAGGTACTAACCGCGACGCCGACGCCGCTCAGCGCAGCGCGTGCCACTGTTCCTGAATCGCTTGAAGCAGCGGTAATGACAGCACTCGCCAAGCTCCCTGCCGATCGCTTTGCGTCGGCGGCGGATTTTTCTGCGGCGCTCACCGGGCAGAAATCAGTAGGCATGCCCGGAGACGCGCGTTCCCGAGCGGTGTCTCGCGCCGCCGCGAACGCAACGAGCGCGTCACGCATGCGCGTGCGGGAAATCGTGGCATGGATCGCAACGGCAGCCGCCGTTATCTCGGCCCTCTGGCTGAGCACTCGCACGCCGCCAGCGCCATTGACCGGCGAGTTCGAGGTGGTGCTGCCGGACTCGATCGGGCTGAGCAACCTGTCAAGCGGTAACCGCGTTGTCATCTCGCGCGACGGGTCGCTGCTCGCGTTCAGTGCCCGGACGCGGAACTCGCCGCGTGCGCTGTTTGTCAGAAGTGTGGACAATGCGATGTCGCACATCGTGAAGGGCGCAGAAGACGTTACGTATGCCGTGATCTCGCCGGACGACCAGTGGCTGCTGTACAGTGCGCAATCCCAGCGGCTCGTGAAGATCCCGATAAGCGGTGGAACACCTGTACTTCTGGCCACGGGCGCGTCAGGGCAACCTATCAAAGTGTCGAGTTGGGGCGACGACAATCGCATTGTGTACACCTACGGTCCGGAACTCTGGATCACCAATGCCGAAGGTGAAACACCGCACCGACTCGCGGCGCCGGACACTGCACTGGGAATCCAGGCGATCATGCAGCCGGAAATTCTTCCGGGAAGCACGCACGCACTTGTCACCGTGGTGCACGGGAAGGGCATGCTTCCGGACTCCGTGGAACTCGCAGTCGTTTCACTTGCGAACGGCTCAATCAACCTGCTGGGAGTGCGCGGTTTCTCTCCGCATTTCGCGGCTCCAAACCATTTGGTGTTCGGGCGACCCGGTGAAGTGGTGTTCGCAGCACCGTTCTCACCTGGCAAACGCCGCGTTACAGGTCCCGCCGTTCGCATTCTCGAAAGACTCATGGTGGACCTTTCAACCACATCGATGCTGTCGGTGACGCAGAATGGTTGGTTATTTTACCTGTCGCAGAGCACCGCACCAGCCACCGAACTTGTGATGGTCAATCAACATGGTGCCGAACGCCCGTTGTCGTTTCCGGTACGTGCCTATGCGGAACCAACGCCCTCCCCGGATGGACGGCGCCTGGCAGTTCGCGTTTCGGCGGGCGCTTACAATACCGGCAACATCTGGATTCACGACTTGCAGAACGGGTCGGTGAGCCGGTTCACATCGGACAGCGTCAGCTATCGGGCCACCTGGTCGCGCGATGGCTCACGCATTCTGTACGTCAACGGAAAGGCAACCGAAACGCGCATCCTGTCGCGCCCCTGGGACGGCAGCGGTACGGATTCGGTGCTGCTCTCTCGCTCAGGTCTCGCGGAGATTGCGCCAGGACCCGCGGGTGGCATTTCGGCAATACGCACGCTGGACGGTCCGCGCGATATCTACCTTGCGCCCACCGATTCTCTCTCGTCCATAACGCCGTTCGTGACTGGGCCAGCCGACGAAACCAATCCGCGCATTTCGCCCGATGGCAAATGGCTTGTTTA
>JANXUN010000654.1 GCA_025356185.1 Gemmatimonadaceae bacterium | reverse complement strand
CCGAGTTGCTGTCGACGTGCACGCATCGCGAAGAGCAAGAACGCGACCAACCAGCACGCCAGCGCACCACGCGCAAGCCACTGCACCGGAACCATGGGCACATCGGCGATGCCACCGCGCGCGCCAGCCGGGAGCATACTGACACGTTCTTGAATGTCCGATGCGAGCGGCTGCAACCGTGCTGCGCGTTGCCATGCGACAACCGCGCTGACCGTGTCGCCAGCGGCCCACGCGGCAGTTCCCCAATCCACGAGCACATCTGGATTGTTTGGCTCGCGCGCCGCGAGCGAGGCAAATCGTTTCGTCGCTTCAACAAACGCGCGCTTCTCGTAGGCACTCTGCGCATCTTCACGCGTTCCATTGGCGAATGGCTGATCAACGCGAGCCGGTTGGGACGTCGGCACTTGGGTCGACGCATGCGAGGCGCGGGGCACCGCTGCGGTGAGCGACGCACCGCACAGCAGCACGCTCAGGCCAACGCGAAGCGCGCCGCTGACGCGCGCGCCGAGTGGCACCGCCTCGGCGTCGATTCGACGCAGGATGTCGGTCGACGCGGCCGCGACCGCATCGTCGTCACCGGGGGTGGCCGCATCGACCTTGGGTGCAAAACCACTCGCGTCGAGCTGCGCCAGCAGGTGCAGCGCGTCGCGCGTCGTCGTTCGCGTGACGCCGCGTCGACGCAGGAGACGTGCGATGAAGCGCCGAGAGACGAGCGCCTGCGGTGTCTCGCCAAAACGTGTACCGAGTGCATCGATGAAACGTCGTCGTGCGGCGCGCGCCGCTTCACGCGCAACATCAACCGGCACGACGACATCAGGCGTACCGTCGGATGTCTTGTTGGTATCACGCCTGGCGCGTGCTGTACCGAGAGTTGAGGCCGAACGATCGCGCGACCACCACCAAGCTGGAATCGGTGCACAGAGCGCGATTACGAGCCACCACCACCAACTGGGTGGGAATTGTCCGTTGCTCAACCACACATCAGGAGCGGCGCCCACAAGAGTTACGCCGCGCAACGACAGCAAGGTGGAGGGATCGGTTTCATCCGCGACTACCAGCTCTCCGCGCTCCACTCCAAAGCTGAGCGGCGCCGATTCGGCGCCAACGTATCGAGCTTGATACGGATCGAAATAGCTATAGCGAATCGTCGGCACCGACACGCGCCCATCGCGCGTTGGCGTAAGAATCCAATCGAATTCTTTGTATCCGCGCACCAGCGGCCCGGCACTATCAACGCTGACACGCTCCGTGCCAGACACCGACGAGGCCCAATCAAATTCGATCATTGGTCGCGGGAGCATCTTCACATTACCGGTTCCCTGCACTCGGAGTGTGAGAATGATCGGCGTTCCAACTTTCAGCGCACTCGTGTCAACTCGCGCGACCACTGTGAACATACCCACCGCACCATTGAAGTCATTGGGGCGCCCAGTTATCGGCAGCGGCTTTACCACGATTGACGCACTTTCCGCCTTCACGATCGAACGCTCTTCTTTACTGAAATAGCTCGACGACTGCGGTAAAGAGTAGGTGAGCTGCGGTGCCGGCACGAACTGCGCCCCCGCAGCAACGGGAAAAAGTGCCCGCTGAAATACATGCGCCTCGTACTCGACGCCATCGTAGTTGCGCGATGGCGCCCGAATCGGGGATCCGAGCTCGTACGCAAGCAGTCCGCGTAGCTCGGGTGGCAAGAATTCAGGGTTGCGCCGCAGTTTGGAGCGCGCATCGGCGTTTAAGAGCACCGCCACTTGGTAGGTCGTCTGCTGGCCGACGAACACTGTCTCGGGCAGTGCCAGCGCGTGAAAATCAATCGGATGGCGGACATTGATTTTGAGACGATCGAGAATCGCGGTTGGCCGCTGCGCAAACGCGACGCTGGCGCACAGTTGACTGCACGCGATGGCAACGATGGCAATGCGCGACACTACCAGTCCTTCCCCACGGGCGGCGTTTTGCCCGAGCGCTGCTTGCGTCCTTGCACGTCGCGCTCTTCGCGCGCGGCACTGTTCAGCAGCGCCTCGGCCTGTCGTTGGTCGAGCGCGCTTTGCGACTGCGGTTGCGGCTCGGGTGGCGCGTTGTTTGCCCCCCCGCCTCCGCCTCCATTTGGTGGCGTCTTTCGTAAGGCCAACTCATAGTTCCACTTTGCGTCGTCGTCCTGTGCACGGTCGCTGAGGAGCGCGCGATAGGCTGAGCGTGCGGCAGCCAATGCTGCGGCCGAGTTGGGGTTTTCGGCAATTCGTCCGAGCTTTAGCTGCGCCAATCCCGCGTTATAGCGCGCGCGCATGCGGAGTTCACCGTCGGTGCCTCGACGAACCGCTTCAAGCAGTTCGACTGCTTCCGCAAGGGAGTCGGCGCCGAGCAGCGCGGTGCCGAGGTTGTAGCGCGTGAGCGCTGACGTATCACCAGCCGAGATCATACCGCGATAGGAGCGAATCGCACCCCGCACATCGCCCTCCGCGAACAGTCGTGCGGGATCCGGCGGTCGCGCACAACTGATCGCACTGGCCACCACGCAAAACAGCATCAGCGTGACGCGCGCAGGCGCCGACGTACTGAGAGGCTGCAACCGTCTGCTGTTTGACTCTCGCTTGCGCGCGAATGACTTTGCTCCCCGCGTCAACAACCACGTGTCGAACAGCAGCAACACGAGGGCGGGCGCGAGCAACCACATGAATCGCGCCACGTGATCCTCGCGCGCGTCGACAGTGCGTCGCGCGGTGCGCAGTGATCGCAACGCCGCTCGAATGCGCGACGCCTTGTCTGATGCGTCTGCCGCGATAAACGTCCCGTTCGCGGCCTCCGCGGCCTGCTTGAGAATTTCGGGGTGATACCGCGTTATGACAACTTTTCCATTTTCATCTTTCTTCTCGCGCAGGACTGATCCCTCGCGAACCGGAATCGTGCTGCCACGCTCGGTGCCAAAGCCGACCGTTACGATGCTAATGCCCTGCGCGCCCGCTTCGCGCGCGGCCGCGTCGACATCGGCGGCGGGCTCGAACACTTCGCCGTCGCTCATAATGACCAACGCGCGATCGGCGCTGCCATCGCTGGCGAGTAAAAGGTCCGTGCCTTGACGAATCGTGTTTGCGATCGAACTTCCCGCCTGCCCGACGACGCTTGGATCGAGATTGTCGAGAAACAGTTCGATCGCGCCATCATCCGACGTGAGCGGCGTGAGAATGTAGCTGCGTCCTGCGAAGGCGAGCAACGCCACGCGATCCGCGTGCGACATCGCGCGCAGGCGTCGCACCTCTTGCTTCATGCGCTCCATACGCGACGGTTTTTCATCCGGCGCCATCATGGAAAGCGATGCATCGAGGGCGATCGCCATATCAATGCCGCGCACGGAACCGGGCCCACGCGCGAGCCCCCAACGCGGACCAGACAAGGCGACGCCCGCTAACGCCACCACAAGTATCAAGCGCAGCGTCCGCGGGCCGACACCGTCGTCATCGATGCGCACGAGACGACGTAACGTTTCGGGTGCGGCAAACACATGGAGCCGCCTCGCGCGTTGGCGTGCCCCTGTACGACGCAACGCCCACACCAGCACCGGAAGCACCAATGCAGCGACGAGCATCAGCGGCACGTCGAACACGATCTTGGGCAGGTCGTTCATCGAGCACACCTCGAGCGATCGCCGTTCACGGCAATATCCCGCGACGAGACAGAATGGTTAGCTCACCGACGAGTGCGATGAGCGACAGCACGAGCGGCCACCGAAACAGCTCGACGTAGCGTACATACGCGCGCTGCTCGACGATCGTGCGTTCGAGTCGGTCTATCTGCTCATAAATGCTTTGCAACGCCTCGCCATCTTTCGCGCGAAAGTAGCGCCCTCCCGTGCTATTCGCGACGTCCGTCAACAACGCCTCGTCAATCTTCACCAGTTGATTTTCGTAGCGAAGTCCAAACAAACCGCGACTCACGGGAACCGCCGCCATACCTTCGCTGCCGACACCGATGGTGTAAATGCGAATACCGAACGCTGCGGCGGCTTGTGCCGCCGTGCGGGGATCAATCGCACCGCGATTGTTTTCGCCATCGGTAAGGACCACCATCACGCGTGACCGACCAGGCGCGGTGCGCAATCGATTTGCCGCCGTCGCGATGGCCGTGCCGATCGCGGTACCGTCCTGCAATTGTCCAACTTGCAAATTGTCGATGGCCGCGAGGAGCACTGGGTAGTCGGTGGTGAGCGGCACTTGTGTCAAGGCTTCACCAGAAAACGCGACGAGCCCAACGCGATCGGACTTTCGCCCCATCACGAATCGTTTGACTTTGTCTTTCGCAACCTCGATGCGATTGAGCGGTTGAAAATCTTCCGCCAACATCGAGCTCGAAATATCAACGGCGAGCGCGATATCAATGCCTTCGCTGTTGACGCGTGTCGCCCGCGCACCGGAGCGCGGCTGTGATACGGCGACAATCAAACCAGCGAGCGCCGCGGCACGCAGCCATGGCACCACGCGCAACCATGCGATGCGCGGACGAGGTCCGCGCGCCAGCATTCCCAACAATGGAAATGGAATGGCGTC
>JANXUN010000635.1 GCA_025356185.1 Gemmatimonadaceae bacterium | reverse complement strand
GGCGCGAGGTCCGCGACGCGACTGCTCGAGTTCGGCGTGCAGTGTGAGTTGCCACAGCGCATCGTCCCACATGCGTTCAAGGAATGCCGCGAATGGCGCCAGCGGCTCGCGGTGCGCGCGATACACGCGATACCGTCCGTCGACACGAGCACTCACGAGGCCCGCGTGAGTCAGCGCCCGCAACTGGAGCGATACGGCGCCAAAGGTGACGTCGGGCATCGCCTTGCGAATGTCCCCCGCGCTCTGCTCGCCGTTCCACAGCAATCGCAGGATTTCTCTGCGGCGCGGTGATGCGAGTGATTTCAAGATCGTCGCGCTGTCCATTCCTCATTTTAGTTTTAAATAAACTATTGCGCAAGCGGTGGCTGGTGTGGGGTTTTGTTCCAACGCATCCGCTTCAGCGCAGGGCGGTCAGCGAGCCGTAAACGCCCCGAATACAACTACTTACGAGGCGTTCCCCGTGCCGTTGGCAAGAGCGCGGCGATCGCCGCGCCATCTTTGCGCGGATCGGACGCGCCAAAGTTCACCCCGCTTTTTGCATCGCGCTGAACCGCTTGCCCCGAGCCCATGCGCGTCGACGAATAGTCACCACGCATTACGATCTCATGGCCCATCGCGGTAAGCGCGCTCCGCGTGGCTTCTGGAATGCGCGATTCGAAATTCACGTCGCACCCGGGAAATGTTTCTTTCGAAAACCGCGGCGCATCGAGTGCACCCTGCACGTTCATGCCGAAATCAACAATGTTCGAGACAAACTGCGCGTGTGCTTGTGCCTGATTCCATCCACCCATGATTCCAAACGCGATTTTCTGTTCGCCTTTTTCCATGAATGCGGGAATAATCGTGTGCAACGGACGCTTGCGACCGGCGAGCAAGTTCGGGCTTGATTTCTCGAGTGTGAATCCGCCGCCGCGATTGTGCAGGACAAATCCCGCGCCTCCAACGGCGATGCCCGATCCAAAACCCACCGTTGAATAGTTGCTCTGAATAAACGACACCATGTTGCCGGCCTTGTCGACGACACTCAAATACGTTGTGCCGTTGTCTGTGACCGACGGCATGCCCGCATCGACATTGCACGTCGCTTTGTCAGCGCGAATGAGTTTCGCGCGTTCCACTGCGTACGACTTCGAGCGCATGGCTGCCACGGGCACCTTCGTAAAGCGGGGGTCGGCATCGTACCGCTGCATGTCGGCATACGCGAGTTTCTTTGCCTCAATCATGTAGTGCAGCGTCTTTACTGAATTGTGTCCGCTGCTGCCTAGCGGAAACGTTTCCATGATGTTGAGCATTTCAAGCGCGGCGATGCCCTGCCCGTTGGGCGGCAGTTCGTAGACCGTCCATCCGCGATAAGTCGTGGAAATCGGGTCAACCCATTCGCCAGCGAATTCTGCGAGATCGGCAGCCGCCATCGTCCCGCCATGACTTGCCGACGTCGCGAGAATCTTTTTCGCAATCGCACCACGATAGAACGCGTTCACGCCGCCCGTCGCGATCTGTCGATACGACCACGCCAACTCAGGGTTGCGAAACAGTTCGCCGGACGCGGGGAGATGTCCACCCGGCAAATATGTTTTGGCCGTCGGCGCGTCAGCCTCAAGATCTTTCCTGCTGTCACGCCAGTACACGCTCACCACTTCGCCAACCGGAAATCCTGCCTCGGCGTACGCAATGGACGGTGCAAGCAACTCGCTGAATGACTTCGTGCCAAACTTTGTGCGCAACAGATCCCATCCGTTCACCGCTCCCGGCACCGTCGACGAATGAATGCCACGCTGCGGCATGCTCGAAAGGCCTTTGCTTGCAAGAAACTCAGGAGTGAGTTTGGCCGGCGCCCATCCCGACGCGTTCAATCCGTACAGTTTTCCCGTTTTGGCGATGTAGACAATCGCAAACAGGTCGCCGCCAATGCCGTCGTTCATCGGGGCAACGAGTCCCATCATCGCGTTTGTGGCAATGGCGGCGTCAATAGCGTTGCCGCCCTGCTCGAGAATGCGCGCGCCAACTTGACTGGCGAGCACGCTTTCGCTCGCAACGATGCCTTGTGTTGACGACACCATCGATCGCGACTGCGATCGGTCTTGTGCATTCGCTCGCGAGCTTAACACGCCAACCGCGATGGCGACGCACACACCGACGCGATCCACACTCATCGAAACACGTTGCATCGACAGCTCCTGTTCATCACGGTGAATTGCCTCACTGTAATCAGTGCGCTTCCATCGCTCCGGCGGGTGCAGCGGCTGTCGGCGCTTTGCCGAGCAGCAGGATAGACGGCGAGACGAGCACAAAAACAAACAACACGAACATCCAGGCATCATTGAAGCTGAGCATGCTGGCTTGCCGCTGAATTTGGCCGTTCAATGCAGACAGCGCGGCGTGATGTGCCGTTTGAACATCCATGCCGCGACTCAAGAATCCTTGCGTGAGCATCTGCATGCGTTGCTCGACCAGCGGCGCGCCAGACGACACCGCAGCAGAGAGGTCCACGCGATGCATTGACGTCATCTTGTTGATCTGATTCGCGAGTACCGCAATGCCAAATGCGCCGCCGAGCTGCCGCGACAGATTGA
>JANXUN010000612.1 GCA_025356185.1 Gemmatimonadaceae bacterium | reverse complement strand
GGCTTACGCAGTCACAATGTCGCAGACGCGATTGCCTTGCTGCATCCCGACGTAGTTGACGTATCTTCCGGAGTCGAATTAGCGCCTGGTGTGAAGGACCCGCAGGCGATTACACGGTTTGTAGCAGCGGTAAACGCCGCGAAGGAGACGTGAGATGACTGCACTTGGAGCGGCGCCCGCGACCACCGATCGATTCGGTCCGTTTGGTGGTCGGTATGTACCAGAGACGCTTATTCCGGCGCTCGACGAACTCGAAGACGCGTTTGCTGTCGCACAAGCAGATCCGGCGTTTCTCGCCGAGCTTGATCACCTACTGCGCGAGTACGTTGGACGCCCGACCGCGCTGACGTTTGCGCCGCGTTTTTCTGAACGCGTGGGCACCAACGTGTGGCTCAAGCGCGAAGATCTCAACCACACTGGCGCACACAAGATCAATAATACCGTTGGTCAAGCGCTGCTGGCGCTGCGCATGGGAAAGCGGCGCATCATCGCGGAAACTGGCGCCGGCCAGCATGGCGTTGCGACCGCCACTATCTGCGCGCGCTTCGGTCTCGAGTGTATCGTCTACATGGGCGAAGAAGACATGCGTCGCCAGCAACTCAACGTGCTGCGTATGCGCTTGATGGGTGCCACGGTTGTGCCAGTCACCGCAGGCACTCGAACGCTCAAAGACGCGACCAGCGAAGCCATTCGCGATTGGGTTACTACCGTCAACGATAGTCACTACATCATTGGATCGGTGGTTGGCCCAGCGCCGTATCCGCGTATGGTCGCATGGTTTCAGTCCATCATTAGTACCGAAGCGCGCGCGCAGATACTCGAGAAAGCGGGTCGCTTGCCGACAACGGTGGTCGCTTGCGTCGGCGGAGGTTCGAACGCGATGGGAATCTTTGGCGGATTTGTCAGAGATAACGCCGTGCAATTAGTCGGCGTCGAAGCGGCAGGCGAGGGACTGCTTACCGATAAGCACAGCGCCTCAATCACTAAGGGTACGCCGGGTGTGTTGCACGGATCGCTCAGCTATCTCTTGCAAGATGCCAACGGCCAAGTACATCCCGCGCATTCAATATCCGCGGGTCTGGACTATCCGGGTGTGGGACCAGAACATGCGTGGCTGCACGACAGCGGACGCGCGGAGTATGTCTCGGTCACCGACGGCGAGGCATTGCACGGAGTCGTCATGCTCAGCCGGCTCGAAGGAATAATTCCCGCGCTCGAAACAGCGCACGCGGTCGCATGGATTGCGCGCGAGCACGCGCGGTGGAGCACGGACGATATCGTGCTGTTGTGTGTGAGTGGACGGGGTGACAAAGACATGGCCACCATTAGCCAGCATGAGATGCCAGCGCTGTGAGCGGGACGTCGCTCGCCACATCATCTGCGGCGCTCGGAGCAATCGAAGACGCATTGCGCTCGTTCGCGAAAGCACTGCGCGCAATGCAGCTCTACCTCCCGAACAATCCAACGCGCGCGCAGGCGATTGAGCAGTCGCGCGCCGCATTCGCGCGTGTATGGGAGCACGAGTCCGAGTTTTCGCTCACGATTCGCGAAGCGGTGTTGCTGTGCGATGGGAACGAGGTGTACGAGGATATTGAACGGGGTGCAGAAGGATTACCATGGCTGTTGCATCGCGATGGTCTTCGGCTATTGAAGTTTCGTGAAGGTTTTGAATCCGCCGATCTGGAAGCGCTGCTTTCGGTGTTGCAGCGCGCACGCAGCGCGGCCGCTGACGAAGATGATTTGGTGACGATGCTGTGGGTCGCGGACCTCGAGCATGTGCAGCATCAACACGTTGAGATTAACGGCGCGTCCGACTTCACAAGTGGCATCACCGATCGCGCATCGTCCGACGCCAACGCCTCGGCAGCCACCCCCTTGGCGGTTCCGAGCGCCGAGTCGACTCCCGTGGGCGATGGCCCACCGCCGGGTCTGATTCGCGTCGAAGATTACGACAGTACGCTGTACTTTCTCGAAGCGCGCGAGGTGACGTATCTACGGGACGAGTTAAAACGCGAATATGCCGAAGATCCGCGCCAGCACGCGTTTGCGGTGTTGTTCGATATTCTCGAACTCCCCGATGCAGCCGATGCCGCGACGCGCACGCTCGGCTGCATCGACCAGCTGCTAATCGAATCGCTCGCGATCGGCGACTACGAGAATGTTGGATACGCGTTGCGCGAAGCGGCGAGTGCGTTGCGACGCGCCGACTTTCCGGCCCTCATCGCGCATGCGCTGCGCGACATGCCGTCGCGATTGAGCGAGGCGGCGGTGATGGAACAGCTCTTAGAGCGTCTCGACGACAGCGCACGTGCGCCGAACGCGCCGTTACTCGATGCGCTGTTTGCAGAGTTGCAACCAGCCGCACTCACGCCGCTGGTCGCGTGGCTGGGCATTGCGTCGCCATCGCCCGCTCG
>JANXUN010000589.1 GCA_025356185.1 Gemmatimonadaceae bacterium | reverse complement strand
CCGTTCGATCGCAATGCGCTGGTGAGGTTTTTGGAAGGAAGGAAGATTGCGACGCGACTGTTGTTTGGCGGCAATCTGGTGCGTCAACCCGCGTATAAGGGGTTGGAATTTCGCACCGTTGGCGATCTCGCGCGCACGGATGCGGTGATGCGCGGTACCCTCTGGATTGGTTGCTACCCAGGGCTGACGGCCGAGATGCTCGACTATGTGGCCGACTGTATGCGGATGTTCTGTCGCGAAGGCGTGCGTGAGTAAACTGACCCAACGCGATCTCAACGAAGTGGTCGACCACACGCGCCACGTATGGGATGACTATCGCAGTGCGCGGATATTTATCACAGGCGTGACGGGTTTTGTCGGCAGTTGGTTGCTCGAAACACTGTTGCACGCCGATGCGACATTGAATCTCGGTATCAAAGCGACGGCGCTCGTTCGTGATCGGAGCGCGTTTACGGATCGGTTTCCGCATCTCGCGACCAGTCCAATGCTGCGCATTCACGTTGGCGATGTGCGAATGGTCGACCCACCAACCCACGCGTTTACGCACTACGTGCACTGCGCGTCGGCGTCCCCTCCGCGCATGAACGCCGAGCGGCCGGACGATGTGGTGGATGTGATCGAGCACGGATCAGAGCGAATGATTGAAGAAGCGGAGACGGGAAAAGGTTGCCGTTTTTTGCAGGTGAGTTCGGGCTCGGTGTACGGTCCGCAACCGCCATCGCTGGAGCGCATGAGCGAGAGTTATACGGGACGGGCGAGCGACGATGATCCGGCTCAACGGTTTGGAGCGGCAAAATGGCGCGCTGAACAGCGGGGCAACGCGGCGGTTGCGAAAGGCGTCGGTTTTGTGTCGGCGCGGATGTTTGCGATCGTGGGTCCGCGCCTTCCATTCGACGGGCAATTTGCCATCGGCAATTTTCTCGGCGATGCCCGCGCCGGTCGCACTGTCGATCTTACCGGGGACGGCACACCGATCCGCTCGTGGCTCTACGCCGCTGATATGGCGGCGTGGTGCTGGACACTGCTCGCACGTGGGCGTGCGGGGGCGGCATACAATGTCGGATCGGAAGAAGCCGTCTCGATGTGGAACGCGGCGCAACGCGTGGCGCAGTTGCCGATACCTCCGGTCGCGGTGACGCGGGCGATCGAGCCGACGCCGTCTGCGGTGCCGTCGCGGTATGTGCCTTCGACTGCAGTGGCTCGCACCGAACTTGGGCTCGAGGCGTGGACGTCGTTCGACGATGCGCTCCGTCGTACCTGGGACTGGCTTCCGGCAACCGGTTGAACAGTTTGTCGCGACCCGAGCCCAGAGTTCTGCAGCAGGACCTAGATGCGGCGCTTGGTCGCACACGCGACCGCTGGATGGAACTCTCTGGCGCACGCCTGTTCCTCACCGGGGCTACAGGGTTCGTTGGCACGCTACTTCTCGAGTCAATTGCACATGCGCGCGCACGGGCGGGCGCTGACCTGCGCGTCGTGGTGCTCGTGCGCGAGCCGCTTCGGTTATTTGCACGTCTGCCTTGGGCCGTACAGTCGCCATGGCTCGACATCGTGCGAGGAGATGTGCGGACGTTCACACTCGACGTTGGCGCGATTGACTATGCCATTCACGCGGCAAATACCGGTTCTCCAGAGGAAATAGCAGCTGATCCAGAAGGGGTGGCGCGGATGGTGGTAGACGGTTCGCTTCGTATTCGCGACTTGGCGACAGCTGCGGGGGTTCGCCGGATGTTGCAGCTAAGTTCCGGGTCCGTATCTGGTGCGCACTTCACACCGGCTCCGCCAATTACCGAGGATGATCCGGGCGTTCCGATTGGTGCAGGAGCCGCCGCGTGCCTCGCGCGCGCCAAGCGCGATGCGGAACGGGCGCTGCTTGTCGAGTCACGGAAGTCTGGCGCACCGGAGATCGTACTGGCGCGTGGTTTTGCACTCTGTGGTCCTTGGATTCCCCTCGATTCGGCCTTTGCGTTCGGCAACTTCATTGGCGCTGCACTGCGTCGCGAGCCAATCCGGGTGAGCGGGGACGGCACCCCGGTGCGCAGTTATCTCTATGCTGGCGATTTGATTGTGTGGCTCTGGAATTTACTGTTGAAGGGTGAGCCCGGTCGCGCGTACAATGTGGGATCGGAGCACGCCGTCTCGATCAGTGAGTTGGCGCACCGCGTGTCCGACCTGCTCGGCAGCACCGTGGAGATCGCTCAAGTGCCAGTGCCTGGCGCGCGTTCGCACTGGCACGTACCCAACACGGCCCGTGCACGAAGCGAGCTTGGCCTAGAGGAAACGGTGCCGCTCGACGAGGCTATTGCACGCACGGCAAAGTGGTGGGTCGAGCACGGCGGCATCGTGGCAGGCCAGTCGTGAGCGGACTGTTGCGGCGATTCTTGGAGCGACAGCCGGTTGCGATGCCCCTATTGCGTCGCGCTGCAATGTGGCAAGTGCGTC
>JANXUN010000539.1 GCA_025356185.1 Gemmatimonadaceae bacterium | reverse complement strand
TGGTGCCGGCGGAGAGGCGCGAGGCGTTGTAGCGTTCCCAGTCGCCGCGGTTGGTGAAGGGCGTGTGGAAGTGGGCGTGGAGGTCGATGCAGAGTTGGGTCATTGGCGCAGGACTGAAACTGCTGGGTTTTGGGTTGTCGGTTTGGGTTTTGGGTTATCAACCGTGCGTACCGATGACCAACTGCTTTTAAGCATGCGTACTGATGACCAACTGCATTTAACCATTCAAGGAGCTGGTTAAGCGCGGACCTGGACGGAGAGAATTCGTAATGTTGGGAAGTGCTTTGGCGATTCTATCTATTGCGGCGAGGTCGTGGGCGACGGCGCCGAATTGATAGGCGCCGCGTTTGAGTAGCACACCATTGCGCGCGGCAGCAACGACGAGTGCGTCGAGCGATTCGGGAATTTCTGATGTCAAACGCCACATCATGGGCGGACCGTCGGCTTGTACTCCAACCCATGGTGCCGATGCGAGTGCGTTGCCAATCACTTCCATAAGCTTGCCGCCGGCAAAGGCCATGCGTTCGGGAACATCAACGCGTTGATGCCACCCGATAACTGCTTTTGCGGCAGCGAGTCCGGTGGTTTCGGCGGCGGCGGTTGACGATATCCACGTGTCGTTGACGCACTGCATGATGCTCGCGCGTCCAACTACCGCCGACAGTGGATAGCCGTTTGCGAGCGCTTTGCCGAGTGTGGTGAGATCGGGGAGGACGTCATGCAGCTCTTGGACGCCGCCGGTGCGCACGCGGAATGCGGTTTTGATTTCGTCAAAGATTAGGACGGCGCCGGTGCGATTGGCGGCGTCGCGCGCTGCGGTGAGCCACGCTTTTGATGCCACGTGATGCACGAGCGGTTCGATGATGATTGCAGCGAGTTGGTGCGCGTGCTGCGTAACCGCCGTTTCAAGTTCGGCGACGTCGTCGAACGGAATGTTGGTGATGTCATGTTGTGTCGTTGCAGGCACGCCGACCGCGTGGCTGCACCAATCGAGCCAACCGAAATATCCGCTGGCGATGATGTGCGAACGCGATGTCGCGGTGCGCGCGATGCGGACGGCAGCGGTGGTTGCTTCGGCGCCGGTGCGGAGAAACCGCACCTGTTCGGCACTCGGAATAATCTCTACGAGTTGCTCGGCGACTTGTACTTCGAGTTTGTGCGGTAACGACGACACTGAGCCGGCCGCGGCTGCGGCGCTTACCGCGCGTGTGACTTCGGCGTCGGCGTAACCGATGCCTACCGATCCCAATGCCATTCCGCAATCGACGAATCGGCGTCCGTCGGGCGCCCATATCGTGCACCCTTCGGCACGTTCGTAATGTGTCGGCACGCCGGCGTCAGCCGAGCGAGTTCCATACAGCGCGTCGGGACGCTTGCTTCCGGTTGATGAGCCGCCGGGGATGACGTCGATGGCGCGGGAGCGCCAGTCGTCAGAATCACTCTTGGTAACGGGCAGTTGGAATCTCATCGCGCGCTGCCCTGCGCGTTGCGTTCTGCGTTGCTGTCGTCTGCTTTCGCGTTTTCGAGCGCGATGCGCACGGCAAGGCGCGACTCGCGTTCGATGGTGCGCAACACCTCGATGGACGCTGTGCGGAGTAACAGCAACTCACGCGCATCGGGAGCCGCGCGAAATATCATTGAACGGAGACTGCGCATGACCAGTTCGGGATTGCGCGTTTTGAAATACGCGATGGCTTCGAGTGCGGCTTGCGCGTCGGAAAAAGTCTGTTCGTACTCCTGCATGCTTGGCGTGCCGGCGGCGTGCTTGGGCCCCGCGATGCGGCGCGTATTGTCGCCAGCAAGCAAATGCAATTCGTACAACGCCACCAAACACGCCTGCGCAATGTTGAGCGAAAAATGTTCGGTGGTGGGAATCGTTGCGACCGCATGCGCGCGATCGAGTGCGTCGTTGGGCAGCCCATGATCTTCGCGGCCAAACATGATGGCGACGCGACCGGTAGGCGCATACTCCAAAATGTCGACCGCTGCAGTGCGCGGTGTGTGTCGCGCCCATCGTGACGCACGCCGGCGGCCGGTGAAGGCGATCACGCGCACGCAATCTGCGAGCGCGTCATCGATGGTGTCAAAGTGTTGAATACGCGCCACGACGTCGCGCGTGTCGTGCGCGATCTGCTCGAGCCGATTGGGATCGTAGGCGCACGGCCGGATGAGTCGCAGGTCCCAGACGCCCATATTTTTCATGGCGCGCACGACCGCGCCGATGTTGATCGGATCTTGCGATTCGTACAGCACCACCGTGACGGCGGTCAGGAGAGATTCGGACATCCAGATCGGGCGAAAGCGTGTGAGCGGAAGTGCGTATGTGGCAGCGCGTTAGCCGGTGCGATGATCGGCGCCGATTTCTTGCCTGCGGGAAGATAAGGCCCGGCGTCAGTGAAACGTCGTTTTACGGTTTATCACGGGAGCCGGAGCTCTACGAAACGTGTCGGATCGCGCCGGTCACCGGCGAGATACCCGAAGCCGCCGCCGCCACTGAGGACAAGTTGCCCTCGCCGCCGCTCCCGATGCGCCGGCCGTTCATTGATCACGAGTTCGAAGGCGATATGTCCGTGGCTCTCTATTGGCAGATCGGCGCGACGCCAGCAGAGGCGCGCGCTCCATCCGTCGGCGCGTTGGACGACTTGTGAGATGGGTAGCGTGGTCCCCACGATCAATGCAGTCGAGCGTCCGTGCAATTCGGCGGTCGGCACCAAGAGGCCAGCGGCGGTCCAGCGGCGCGGCGAGTTTGTCGGGTCCGTCGGCCCGACGTACCACTGGAGCCCGTCGGCGTTGATATCGACGTGTTCGTTGTCGAGCGGGTTTTGTACGTCGTGCGGCTGCGTTACGACTGCGCCGGTGGTGGTCTCGACGTGCACAATGAGGTGCGTGTCGGTGGCCGCGAATTGCAGTCGTGCCGTTGGGCGATCGGCGTCGGCCCATGGCGATTCTGTGGGAACGTAGTGCGACTCATGCAATGCGATTTCGATCGCATTCTCAGGCATCGGCAAGTTGA